>JBJENA010000079.1:0-28650 GCA_051879955.1 Wujia sp. | reverse complement strand
TTATGAAGTTGTCAAATGTACTGTTTTTATGTTGTGCGCTGTTTTCCGCGACAACTACTACAAGATACCATATCTGACATTCACTGTCAAGAACTTTTTCATTCTTTTTTGATATCTCTATCTGTCGTTTTTCGCGACAGCTTAGTTAATATAACATGGCGATTTTTCCTTGTCAACTGCTTTTTTGAATTTTTTATATCTTTTTTTATTTCTTTTTCACAACAACGAAAGTGCCTCAGATAAGTTCGAAACGCATAGGACTTTTATATTCAATTTATCCATTGCTTTATCATAATTGGACTTCGGAATAATACAATGTGCCAGTCCCATTTTATCCGCTTCCTTCACACGTTGCATTACATTGCTGACACCGCGGATTTCTCCTGCAAGTCCTATCTCTCCTATAATCATGGTATCAGATGGAACTGCTTTATTCTTCATGCTGGATGCAATTGCAAACGCAACTCCTAAATCAACAGCTGGATCACTCACACGCATACCACCCGCAATATTGACATACGCATCATAGCCCCACAAATTCATGCCTAATCTTTTTTCCATAACCGCCATAATTAAATTGACACGATTGTAATCCATACCAACTGAAGTACGTCTTGGCATATTGAAATTTGTTTGACAAACTAATGCTTGTAATTCCAAGAGAATTGGTCTGGTTCCTTCTAATGAAGAAACTACAACCGAGCCGGAAACATTCTGTGGTCTTCCATTCAATAAGAACTGCGATGGATTATTCACCTCTTCAAGACCGGTTTCCGACATCATAAATACACCGATTTCATTTGTCGAGCCAAATCGATTTTTCACTCCGCGTAATATCCGAAACCCATTTTTACAATCGCCCTCAAAATACAGGACGCAGTCAACCATATGTTCCAAAGTCCTTGGGCCCGCCACATTTCCTTCTTTCGTCACATGACCTACGATAAAAATTGCAATTCCCATTTCCTTGGCAAGCTGCATCAAACGGGCAGTCACCTCTCGAACCTGTGTCACAGTTCCGGGAGCTGTACCAACCTCATCAACCACCATCGTCTGAATAGAATCTATGATTACAACCTTGGATTTGCCTTTCTGAATCACCGCTGCCACATTATCCATATCATTGTCGCAAAGCAACATCATATCACGTTCAAAAGTGCCGATTCGTTGTGCTCTCATTTTTATCTGCGTCAGGCTTTCTTCTCCTGATACATACAATACTTCTTCCCCTCTATGAACCAAGTTGCGACACATCTGCAGTAAAATAGTGGATTTCCCTATTCCCGGATCGCCACCTACCAGCACAAGCGATCCTTTTACGATTCCGCCTCCAAGTACGCGATCAAACTCCTGCATGCCTGTTTGAAGTCTCTGTTCATCCTCAGACTCGACGTTCAAAATACTCATCGGAGATACAGCATCCTTTTTTACAGATGCCCCCGACTTTGTCTGCACTTTTATTTTTTCTTCCACAAACGTATTCCAAGAACGGCATCCCGGGCACTGTCCCTGCCATTTTGCAGATTCATATCCACATTCTTTACAAAAAAACACTTGTTTTTCCTTTGCCATTTTTGTCTCCTTATTCACATAAAAAAAGCTGCCGCATATTCTGCGACAGCTTTATCGGTTTTACATTTTTTCTACTAAGATATCCACCTGTTTCGATGGTTCAAGTTCCACACTGATGTTTAATTTACCGCCAAGATTTGTTTTCATCTTACCGACATATACCTTATCCACATGAATCTTGTATTCTTTTTCTGCCTCAAGTTCCAATGTTACCTGAGAGTCCTCTGTGCCTTCTACTAAGAAATTGACTGCCTTATCTGTCGCACGGAAGTCATGCACTACGGTTCCTGGTACAGATTCATATACGAACATACCATTTCTTTCAAGCTTTGTAATCTCATTGAAGGTCTTAATTTTATAACTATCCCCCTGATAGATAAAACCATCCTTCTTTGTCTTCGCGGTTAACTCATAATTACCAAAGCTAAGTGCACCCGTCTCTTCCTCGCGAATCAATTCTTCAATAACTGCCATGCTACACTCCTCCGTATTTTATGTGAATTCTACTTATGCAAATCTCAAAATGCGACATCTTTCGCATTTTCTATATTATACTATATTAGCAAAGAATAATCTACAAATATTTGCGCTTTTTACGCGCAAATACGACTTTATTTCTCCACGAAAATAACCTTGCCATCTTCCACTCGCATGCTTACGTGACTGCCTGCATGTATGCGTCCTGACAGTATCTCCTGGGCAAGCATATCTTCAATGTGATTTTGAATCGCACGTTTGAGAGGACGTGCTCCATATTTCTTGTCATACCCTTTTTCGAAGATGAGATTTTTTACAGTATCTCCGTATGTCAGAGTAATATCCATCTGTGTTGCCGCACGTTTCTTCAAATCCCTGAGCATTAATGCAGCAATCTCTTTGACATCCTCTTGTGAAAGTGCCCGGAAGACAATGATATCGTCAATACGGTTCAAAAACTCCGGTTTGAACATGTGCTTTACTTCTTCCATCACATTGGATTTCATGTCATTGTGCTCCGTATCTGCATTGCCTGCTCCGGAAAAACCAAGCTTTTTCGGATCGATAATTCTTTGTGCACCGGCATTGCTCGTCATAATAATGATTGTATTTTTGAAATCAACCGTTCTTCCTTGTGAATCGGTGATACGACCATCATCCAGCACCTGTAACAATACATTAAATACATCCGGATGTGCTTTTTCGATCTCATCAAACAACAACACGGAATATGGATGCTTGCGCACCTGTTCTGAAAGCTGTCCACCTTCTTCAAATCCAACATATCCCGGTGGCGAACCAATCATCTTTGATACGCTATGTTTTTCCATATACTCAGACATATCAACACGTATGATGGAATTCTCATCACCAAACACAGCCTCCGCTAATGCCTTGGACAATTCAGTTTTTCCAACACCGGTTGGTCCAAGGAATAAGAAAGAGCCAATCGGTCGTTTTGGATCTTTTAATCCTACCCTTCCTCTTCGAATTGCCTTGGCCACTGTTTCAACTGCTTCATTCTGTCCTACTACACGCTTATGAAGAATGGATTCTAACTGCAACAGGCGCTGTGCTTCTGTCTGCGTAAGCTTATTTACAGGAATTTTTGTCCAAATAGATACCACATCCGCAACATCCTCCTGTGTCACAGACAGGTCTCGATGTTCCTGTTCCTGAATCTCTTTCTTTTTCTTTTCAATCTTACGACCAGCTTTATCCAAGTCTTTTTTCAATTCATGCGCTAACTCAAAATCTCCATCTGTCAATGCATCCTCTAACTGTTGTTCCAAGGAATGATAGGTCTCTTCTGCCTTGATTACAGAGTGATTGCCTGAGAATATGCCCAATTTCTTTCTGGATGCTGCTTCATCCACCAAATCAATCGCTTTATCCGGCAAGAAACGATCATTGATATATCGAATGGAAAAATCAACCGCGGATTTAATCGCATCCTTCTCAATGGATACGCCATGATGTTCTTCATACTTTTCGCGTAATCCTTCCAAAATCGCAATCGTTTCTTCTCTGTTTGGTTCTTCCACATAAACCGGCTGGAATCTTCTCTCGAGTGCAGCATCCTTTTCGATATACTTGCGATATTCGGTTCTCGTGGTAGCACCAATCATCTGCACCTCACCACGAGACAGTGCAGGTTTCAGTATATTGGATGCATCAATGGCACCCTCCGCACCACCGGCACCAATCAGGGTATGAAGCTCATCTACGAACAATATGATATTGCCCGCAGCAGTCACCTCCCCGATCACCTTCTTAATACGTTCTTCAAATTCACCACGGTATTTGGAACCAGCCACCATAGCAGACAAATCCAGACTCACAATACGTTTATCAGCCAAAATCTCTGGTACACTTCCAGCCGCAATCAACTGTGCCAAACCTTCCACTACCGCTGTTTTTCCAACACCGGGTTCTCCCACCAGACAAGGATTATTCTTCATACGACGGCACAAAATCTGCATCACGCGTTCAATTTCTGAACTTCTTCCCACGACCGGATCCATGACCGCTTCCTTAGCCATTTGTGTCAGGTCACGGCTATATTGTTCCAATGTTGGAGTAGAAGATTTCTTTTTGCTTTTTGGTGCCTTCAAAGCTGCAAACTCTTTTTTGATCTGATTGCCATCTTCTCCCAATGCGACCATGGTATCAAAAAAGATTTTTTGTAAATTCACCCGCATATTGGAAAGAAGCTTCATCGCCATGGAATCCAGGCTTTTGATAATCGCAACCACCAGATGTTCCGTTCCAACTTTCTCACTGCGAAGGCGAATTGCCTCTTTTTGCGCAACCTCCAATAAACCATCCAGTTTATTTGTGTATTTACTTCCACCCTTTATCTTTACTTTACCGTAAGTGTGATTTTTTCGCAGATATTGTTCTACCACATCAACATCTGCTCCGTTTTGCATCAAAATTTCATATGCAGCACTTTCCGGGTTTACGAGCAGGGCATACAGCAAATGTTCCGTTCCAATATAGCTGTGTTTCATTTCCTTTGCTATCTCTTCCATAGAAGCAAGAACTTGTGTTGCCTGTCGTGTATATTCTAGTTTCATTGTTTTTTATTCCCTCCGTTGTCAATGTCACCAAATTCCATATACGTTTCCGTGATAATCTGATGCATCTCCTCGAGACTAATATCTTTGCAGATGGCTTCCGCTACCAACATCTGCATACGTCCGTTCATACGTTCTATATGCTGCTGTCTGGACTCAACTGTCACACAGACAACTGCTCCTTTGCGACGATCAAGCTTTAAATATCCATCATTACGCAATAATGCATACGCTTTATTGACCGTGTGCATATTCACACCGATTTCCTCAGCAAGCTGTCTGACGGATGGCAGAGAATCCCCATCTTTGATTCGCTCCTGCGCAATTCCCATGACAATCTGATTTCTCACCTGCATGTAAATCGCTTCATTGCTGTTAAAATCAAGTTCAATGAACATAGACATCCTTCTTCCTACTTATTGTTCATCAATCGCCTTACCAATATCATGGCGCATATATTTATTTTCAAACTCTATCCAATTTGTTGCCTCATATGCGTTTGCACGTGCTGCAATCAAATCTGCTCCCTTTGCAGTCACACCAAGAACACGTCCACCATTTGTCACAACGCCTTCCTCTGCCTGCTTGGTTCCTGCATGGAATACATAGTATCCCTCTTTGTCATCAAATTTATCCAGTCCATGGATGACATATCCTTTCTCGTAATGTTCCGGATATCCATCGGAAGCTAAAATAACACAAACTGCTGCCTGATCTTCAAATTCAAGTTCGATTTCATCGAGTTTGCCGTCAATACAAGCTTCCATAACCTCGATAATATCATTTTTCATACGTGGCAATACAACCTGAGCCTCCGGGTCACCAAATCTGGCATTGTATTCCAATACACGTGGTCCCTTTGGTGTAAGCATCAATCCGCAAAATAAAATACCGGTAAAATCTCTACCCTCTGCCTTCATCGCATCCATGGTCTTCTGATAGATGTTCTCACGACAAAACTTGTCCACTTCATCTGTATAAAACGGACTTGGTGAGAAGGTTCCCATTCCTCCTGTATTCAGTCCCCGGTCTCCATCCTTTGCACGCTTGTGATCCTGGGCAGAAGCCATTGGCTTGATATGTGTACCGTCACAGAAGCAAAGTACAGATACTTCACGTCCGGTCATGAATTCCTCAATTACGATACGATCACCGGCACTTCCAAACTGCTTGTCAAGCATCAAAGTCTTTACGCCTTCTTTTGCTTCTTCCAATGTGTTACAAATCAATACACCTTTTCCGAGTGCCAATCCATCCGCCTTCAGTACAATTGGCATATCTGCTGTTTCGAGATACGCAATCGCTTTGTCAGGGTCATCAAAGGTCTCATAGGCTGCAGAAGGAATATCATATTTCTTCATCAAATCCTTGGAAAACGCCTTTGAACCCTCAATAATTGCAGATTTTGCAACAGGACCAAATACACGAAGTCCCGCCTCCACAAACGCATCCGCAACACCCGCTACCAAAGGATCATCCGGACCGATAATGGTAAGGTCGATTTCTTTTTCCTTTGCAAAAGCAACTAACTTTTCTGCATCCATTACAGAAATATCAACACAGGTAGCAAGCTGTGCAATACCACAGTTTCCCGGTGCAGCATAAAGCTGCGTTACCTTTTTACTCTGACTACATTTCCAGGCAATGGCATGTTCTCTTCCACCGCCACCGACAATCAATACTTTCATCTTCTGCCTCCTACTTAAGAATTCGCTATCTTATTTATCGCTGCAGGAAGCAATTTCCACTCTGCTTCCTCCATAACTCGCTGCTGTAAACTCTGTGGCGTGTCATCCTCACGCACTTCCACGGCCTTCTGCATGATAATCGGACCCGTATCGGTTCCTTTATCCACATAATGTACCGTTGCACCAGTCAATTTGACGCCTCGTGCCAAAGCCGCCTCATGTACCTTCAATCCGTAATACCCGGTTCCGCAAAAGGAAGGAATCAAAGAAGGATGAATATTAATAATCCGATGCTCATACGCATCTATCATCGCCTCCGGTATCACAACCAAAAAACCTGCCAGCACAATCAAATCCGGTTTATATGCGTTCACTGCATCTAACAATGCCTGATTAAATATTTCTCTGTTTTCATAATCCTTCGGCGATACAACACGCGCATCAATCCCGGCATTTTTCGCACGTTCAAGCGCACGAACTCCATAATTGTTGCTAATTACACCGACTAACTGTGTATTTGTTATCGTTCCATCTGCAACCGCATCGATAATCGCCTGCAAATTGGTTCCGCCTCCGGAAACCATCACTAGGGTTCTTAACATAATTCTACTCCCTTTTCGCCAGCCTTTGTCTCACCGATAATATATGCAGTATCACCGGTTGCTTTCAGCGCCTTCAATGTCTTTTCTACATCAGCAGGATCTACGGCCAAGACCATACCAATACCCATGTTATAAGTGTTGTACATCATCTTTTCTTCAATATCACCTGTCTTTGCAAGAAGTTTAAAGATTGCCGGAATTTCATAGCTATCCTTCTTTACACTGGCAAGAATACCATCCGGCAGCATACGTGGAATATTTTCATAGAATCCACCACCGGTGATATGACTACAGCCCTTAATCTTTACGCCTGCGTCCTTCACACTGCGAAGTGCCTTAACGTAAATTCTGGTTGGAGCAAGCAAGGCTTCTCCCAAAGTCTTTCCAAGCTCATCGTAATATGTGTTCAATGATTCTTCTGTCATCTCAAACACTTTACGTACCAGAGAAAATCCATTGCTGTGAACACCGGATGAAGCAATTCCAATCAATACGTCTCCCGGCTTGATATCCTGACCTGTAATCATATCCTTACGATCTACAACACCAACTGCAAATCCGGCAATATCATATTCATCTTCCTGCATCAATCCCGGATGTTCGGCTGTCTCTCCGCCAATTAATGCAGCATCTGACTGTACACAACCTTCTGCCACTCCGCTAACGATTGTCGCAATCTTTTCAGGATAATTCTTTCCACATGCAATATAATCAAGGAAGAATAAAGGTTCTCCACCTGCGCATGCAATATCATTCACACACATGGCAACTGCATCGATACCAATGGTGTCATGTTTGTCCAAAATCATAGACAGCTTCACCTTGGTTCCGCAACCGTCTGTACCAGACAATAAAACAGGTTCTTCCATATCTTTGATGCTATCTAATGAAAACGCACCCGAAAACCCACCGATATTGGTAAGTACTTCCTTGCGCATAGTCCTCTTGATATGCTCCTTCATCAATTCTACAGACTTGTATCCTGCTTCAATGTCAACTCCAGCTTTTTTGTAATCCATACTGTATTCCTCCTAAAAATCATTAGTCAATCAAAGTTTATTATATTCGATATAGAACAGTTTGTAAACCTTGAAAATCGCTTATTTTCATGTCGCATTTTGTTGAATTTTCTTCACAAACGTGATATATTATACCCATATGTAACGTGACAAAATTTTCATGAGTCTAAGGGGGTAACCATGAAGAAAAAGAAACGTTTAAATATCGGATTTTTCACATGTCATCTTGACAACGATTATGCATACGAGGTTTGCAAGGGTGTAGATTATGCAGCCAAGGAGCTGGATGTGAATCTGGTTGTATTTCCCGGCATGTACATGAATGCAAGCTACAATGATCCGAAAAACGCAAGATTTGATTATCAGTACAATTCTATCTTTTATTATGCATCCAAGCAAACATTGGATGCGTTAATTGTATCCATCGGTTCTATCGGAACCTTTCTGTCAGAAAGTGACATGATTGCATTCCTTAAGAACTTTGACATTCCGATTCTTACAATTGAAATTGAAATTCCGGGCTATCCATATCTGTACACAGAAGGAAAAACAGGTATGCGTCAGGCCATTGAGCATTTGATAAACGAACACAACAAAACAAAAATCGGTTTTGTCAGTGGTCGCCGCGAAAATGCAGATGCAAAGGAACGACTGGATACCTATTGCCAAGTCTTAAAAGAGCACGACATTCCTGTAGATGAGGGCCGTATCGTGTATGGTGATTTCTCCGAGTTTACAGAGGATATCGTAAATGATTTGTTAGACCGAAATCCTGATCTCGAAGCCATTGTATTTGCAAATGATACGATGGCAATCGGTGGTTATAATGCAATCAAAGCACGTGGTTTGGAAATCGGAAAGGACATCCTCGTAACCGGATATGACGATGCGCCTGCTTCCCTGGTGTTAGACCCACCTCTTACTACTGTACATAACAATATCATCGATTTGGGTTATCATGCAGTTTACGAAGTCATCAACCTGCTTGAGACCGGACGTACAAATACAAAAATATTAAATTCCGAATTGGTGGTGCGTTCTTCCTGCGGATGCGGAAATTACAAACTCAAGAACGAAATTGCATGTCTTGACTTCTTTGTAAACAATGATTTAGACACCGTTATCTCTCATTTGATTCACTATCTGCTGAATGACTATCGAAATATCTTCTATTACGATATTTTGATTGAACAAATCACTCCAATCCTTCGGATGATTGTAGCTCCGATATGTGATCAATCCTATGTATTTGATACAGAAAGCATCACGCGAGCTGTTTTGGATTTTGTAGAAACTCCATTGGTACAGTTGTATTTTAGTACTGATAAGTTTACTTACACCATTCAGGAATTGTATCAGCTCCTATCTCACATCACAGCAGATAACAAGCAACAATTCCAAATGACAAGCTCGTATTCACACACATTGAAAAATCTGTTAGCCAGAACATCCAATGTTTTGTATAACACAATTCATGATCACAAAAAGGCCATTTGGTCCTCTATGTATATCACAAGAGATACCTTGGCATATAGTGATGACGAAGAAGCCTGCTTCCGTTTGATAATGGATAAGCTTCAAGCTTCACATTTTGACAGTTCATATATGTATATTTATGAAGACCCTGCAATGCTAATGCCTGACGGTTCCTGGAAGATTCCGAAAAATCTTTATTTGCAGGCATGTCACAACAAAGATAAAACCTATTACCTCAGTGGAGACGACCGGTTATTGTCTTCGGATAAAGTATTTTCAAATCAATATACACCAACCGATCGCAGAAGAACTATGGTCATCACTCCATTGTTTACCAACAACATCCAATATGGCTTGTTTGTTGCCGAAATCGGCATCGAATACTTTGGAAACGTGTACGCAAACAGCTTACAGCTTTCCACTTCCTTAAATTTCATCGCCTTAATGAAGCAGCAATTATTAACACAGAGCAAGCTGGCAAGCTCTGCAGCTGAATTAAGTGAGAAAAACAGACTTTTGAATAAGCTCTCTATCACAGATGGTTTGACCGGAATCAACAATCGTCGTGGATTTATGGACAGTGTGCAATCATTGGTAAATTCACAATTCAACGAAAACAAGCCTGCGATGCTCCTGTTTGCAGATATGGATAATCTCAAGCAGGTAAATGATCGATTCGGACACAAACATGGTGACAAGGCAATCAAATCGATTGCTCGTATTTTAGAGCAAAGCTTTTCGGAAGAAGATGTGATTGGACGTATCGGCGGTGATGAGTTCGTAGCATTCTGTTTCTTAGATTCTGAGGAGCTTCCTGCAAAGCTGTGCGACAATATTCAAGCGCTCTCACATGCTTTGAATGAATCAAGCAAAGATCCATACTACGTAGATATCAGTTTGGGTGTTTCAACCTTTATCTGTTCCACTACGTTAAATATTGAAGATGTTATGCACAAGGCAGACGAAGCATTATACGAATCAAAGAAAAACAAACGAAAAGATGTTGCAAAACCGCAATAGATAACACAAAAGAGCCGGGATTGATAAATCCCGACTCTTTTTGTTTTATGCAAAAGTTGCCTTGTGTATTTCAATTGTAACATCCGCTTTGTTCATCGAATAAAGATGAATTCCTGCGATATGATTTGCCTTCAAATCCAATATCTGATTTATCGCATAATCAATGCCTGCTTTTTTCATATCTTCCGGATTATCACCATATTTCGCAATAATCGTACTTAGTTCATTCGGAACGGATGAGCCGGATAATGTCACACTGGTTCCCAGCTGATTCGCTGCTGTAATTGGCATGATGCCTGCATGAACCGGAACCTGAATTCCCACTTTTTCCGTTTTTTCCATGAAAGAATAAAAAGCGCGATTATCAAAAAACATCTGCGTAATCAATGCATCCAGACCACAATCTACCTTTTCCTTTAAAAATCGAAGATCTTCTTCCTGATTGCGAGATTCCGGATGCACCTCCGGATAACAAGCCCCGGCTATAAAGGTATCTTGCGTCTCCCGAATAATCGGAATCAATTCCGATGCATATTTAAAATATCTGTTTTCGAAATCTTCCTCACTCATAGTCCGCGGTTTATCACCACGAAGCGCAAGAATATTTCGAACACCTTTCTTGTTCAAATCAAACAATAACGCTCTTAGCGAGGCTTCATCCATACCGACCGCAGTCATATGCGCCAACGCCTCAACCTCACATATATTCTGTATATATGCCGCAATCGTTGCAGTCTTTTTGCTGTTACTTCCTCCTGCCCCGTAAGTCACACTGATAAATTCCGGTTTCAACTCCTTGATTTCATCTAATGTCTTGTAAATCTGATACATATCATCATTACGCTTTGGAGGAAATACCTCACAGGAAAAAACTGTGTTTCCGTTCATTGTCTCTTTAATCATTTTCTGCCTCTTTCTTTTCCAAGCTCATTCTTTCTTCTTTTTCAATTGCACCCGGTGTCACAAGACTCTCAAGCTTTGCAAACAATTCCGGAGCAACTACTTTCATGCTAACAGGTTTAAAATTGCTATCCAAAAAACAATGTGTCGTTGTCGCTCTGTGCTTTATCGTTTTCATCTCCTGATCGTAAATCAGATACTGAATATAAAATTTGTATCCGCTCACCTTCACAATTTCCGGAACAACACGAATAATCTCACCAAATCGAATACTCTCCACAAATTTCTCTGTCAATTCCAAAACCGGAATCATGAATCCTCTTGTTTCAATCTCAATCATCGGAAGCCCATAATATCGCATCATATCAATTCGGCACTCCTCTAAAATCCGCGCATAATTGGAATGATGCACAACACCCATCTTATCCGTTTCATAGTAATGAATTTCACGCTCATAATATCTGTATGGTTCCATCTTATTCTTCTCCTTTTCTATTTTGAAGCTCACGCTTTTTTGCTTCGTGTCGTGCTTTTATCTTTTCTGTATATAATTCATTGGAAAGTAATTGAGATAATTCCAATATCTGCGCGTATCGCTCTTCCTTGCTAAGCTCCTTGAGATTTGCCATCAATTCCGCTTTATTTTCCTCTACCATACGCGATTTTTCTTCCAGCAAAGCAACCATTTTTTGATATTGACGAATTGCAACCTGATAGGAATTGGCAAGCAAATCATTGACTTCTGTCAACATCTCGTCCGTATAGATCAAAGATGCAGCATAGATATCACCTGCGGTTCGCAATGCCTGTCTGTCTTCCGGTTCCAGCGCAGATGGACGAAACGTCGCAGTTCCCGCTCTTTGTTTTGTCACGCGTATACGACTTGCCGATTGTTCCGCCTCTTCAATAATCGCATCCGCCTCCTGTTTCGCCTGCGTTAATATCTTACCTTTACGATCTGTAACCTCGCGGTATAGTCTCAACTCTCCCTGAACCAGATTTTCCAGTTCCCGAATCAAACGTACCGCATCATCCCGATTCACCATGACTTTTCCCGTTGACAAGGGAACCGTCTGACCATTTTCTATCATATCCAGAAGCTGTTCCATAATCTGATCGCTTCTTCCTTTTTCCATGTTATCCATACTCTTTCACTCTCTTATTATTTCACGTCGACTGGTGTCTGCGTGTAGTTTTTCTATTTCATATCTCTTCGAACAAAAGAAGCTTGACTGATAAACCAGCCATCTTCCTCTGCCAGCACTAGTTTTCCTTCTAACTCATGCAAAAGGAACCGTACACTTTTTAATCCATATCCATGCATTGCTTTGTTTCGTTTCGTTGTAGACAGCTTTGGATTCGCTTTTAACACCGAAGAACGTATCTGATTTTTTACAACAATCGTATACATCCCCTTTATCTCATACATATCCAAAAACACTTTTCGGCTTTCATTTTTTTCTGCCGCCTCTATGGCATTATCCAATAGATTTGCCAAAATGATTGCCACGTGCAAATCCTGATTTTCTCCTACCGTTCCGCTTACCTGTATGCGCAACTCAATATCTTTTTTTCTACAGGCAAGAAGCTTGTCATTTAACACTGCGTTTATACAGTCACTTGCTGTATATAACACCACGGCAATCTCCATCCGATTTCCGATTAATTCAATAATTTTTTGCTTTGCCTCTTCGTAATTTTCATTTACCAAAAGCCCTAGCACAACCGTCAAATAATGCTTCAAATCATGATTCAGAATTCGAGTCTGTTCGTAGATAGAATTTACCTTCTCATACATGTTCTGTTCTTCCTGAAGCTGAAGCTTAAGCATTCTATTTTGCATACGGGTATGATAGTCTCGTCGAATGATCCAAACCGCAAGAAGAAACAAACCAATCCCGAAAGCAATTAACACAGAATAGGGAATATGTAGCTTAATAGATTCCACGCACATACCTCCTGACATAACTGGCATGCTGCAACCGAACCTGTTCAAGCTGTTTTCTACTAATCGGCAATGTCTCACCGCTATCCAATATAACACTTTTATTGGAAATTGAATAGATTTCTCTCAGGTTGACAATATAACCTATATGAATACGAACAAATCCCAACTGACCAAGGCGCATTTCATAGTCTGAAATTTTTCCACGAATCTTCTTTGCACTTCCATCTTTCATATGTATGGAAATGTAATGTCCCGAGCTTTCAATGAACACAATATCACGAATTCTTAGTTTCATCATATCCTGTCCACTACCAAACTCATACAATAGCGTTTCTTCCTTGATTTTTTTCAGCACGGCCGTCAAAGCCTCATCCAATTCCTCGCGCAAAAACTCCTTGCGGACAAATCGAAAAGGCCTGCAATGAATGGCTTCAAACACCAAATCATTTCGATTGGTAACAAAAATGATATTTACAATACCATCTTGCTGTTCTAACTGAGCAGCTAATTGGATTCCATTCATTCCCGGCATATCAATATCAAGCAGAAGAATATCTGCACACTGTAATTGTTCGAGCTCTTTCGACAACAGATTCGCATTGGAATAAACAGCAATTTCATGTTCACATCCAAGCGGATCTAACACTCTATGCACCTCTTTTTCCATTAACTGTATATCATTAGGATTGTCATCGCATATTACAACCTGCATCTTCATAATTCTATTCTATGCCTTTTTATGTAATTTTCTATAAATATGTCACCAGCTCTGAAGTCTCTTTTCTTGGAGTCGCATCCGGCGTAAACTTCGGAATTCCGACAGGAATCACAGCTGCGACCGTCATACCTTCCGGTAATTTTACAGCTTCTGCAATCTTTGCATCATCAAAAATTCCCATGATTACAGAGCCAATGCCCTTGTCATGTGCAGCCAGGCAAAATGTAGAAGCAGCAATTCCCGCATCAAACATCTCCCATCCATTTTCCTTGCTTGTCGAGAAACTTCCATCTCTTTCATAGCCACAGATCTGATTCTTTTGAGTAAGAAGCACCAAATTCTTACAATTTAAAAGGGTCTTTGTATTGTATTCAAATCCAAGCATACATTCCTGACCTATTTTTTCAATCAAGGCTTCATCCTGAGTCAACATATAGCGAAGTGTCTG
Organism: Wujia sp.; assembly: GCA_051879955.1. Classification (GTDB taxonomy): domain Bacteria; phylum Bacillota; class Clostridia; order Lachnospirales; family Lachnospiraceae; genus Coprococcus_C. The sequence goes on along the minus strand of JBJENA010000079.1, from coordinate 14,203 downwards.
TGTGTTTTTCCAAGAAGGCGCTTTCTTTGCAAGGTCAATGATTTCCTCAAAGAGTTCATGACTGATTTTTTCTTCTGTGAATCTTCTAACACTTCTTCTTGTTTCAATCGCTTCTCTTAATTCCATGTTTCCTCCATTTCCAGATACTTGTGTATCTTAACGTATAATCTATTTTGTTTCCATAAAATTTTCTTGAAAGTTTTTCTTTCGTATGTTACCCTAACTTTTGTGTAAGTCAGATAAGTGATTGCGGCTGCCATACGGCAGGTGAGGAAAGTCCGGGCTCCATAGGGCAGGATGCCGGATAACGTCCGGTGGAGGTGACTCCCAGGCTAGTGCAACAGAAATATACCGCCATTTTTGAATGGTAAGGGTGGAAAGGCGAGGTAAGAGCTCACCGCTGTCTTGGTAACAAGGCAGGCTCTGTAAACCCCATCCGGAGCAAGACCAAACGTAAGACAATGCAGTTGCCCGCTGGGTCTTCAGGTAGGTCGCTCGAGCCTTGTGGCAACACAAGGCCTAGATAGATAATCACTCTCGACATAACCCGGCTTATCGTCTGACTTACACCTTTTTCTTATAAATCAAAACATCCGCCGCCAACAAATTCTCTCAAAATAGAATTGGTTGGAATATTCGTCACTTCCAATCCCAGGAAATAATCCAGGAATTTCAGCAATCGCTTTGCTTCATAATATTCGTCACAATCCTTTGGAATCGAAAACAATAATGGTTCTGCATATTGTTTAATCACACTCAACTCATAAATGAGCGCGGAATTGAACATAATATCTGCTTCCTCCTGGAATGGGAAGATATACTTTTCTTCTCCTCTGCGCACCGATGGCCACATCGCAATCGTATCTCTTGCACTGTTTCCTCTGGTTCTGGCATCACGCACAATCCGACGAATCAAACGTCCATCTGTTGTCGGAATACGGTTATGATCATCGACGTTAATCTGTGTCAATGCACTGATATATACTTTGAATTTGCTATCATCCGGAAGTTCTCTTGTCATCAAAGGGTTGAGAGCATGAATGCCCTCTGCAACCAAAACATCCCCGGGATTTAATTTCATCTTCTTCCCTTTGTATTCTTTTCTACCCAATGCAAAATTGAAGGTTGGAAGCTCAATCTCTTCTCCCGCAAGAAGTCGGTTCATATCGGAATTGAATAATTCCATATCCATCGCTTCTATGCATTCAAAATCATAATTTCCATTTTCATCCTTTGGTGTCTGTTCACGGTCCACAAAATAATTATCAAGTGCAAGCGGATATGGGCGAAGTCCGTGTGCGCGAAGCTGTACACTCAGCCGATGCGAAAATGTTGTCTTGCCGGAAGAACTCGGTCCTGCAATCAAAACAATTTTCTTTTCCCCCTCCTGAATCATATCTGCGATATGTGCAATTTGCTTTTCCATCAAAGCTTCCTGCACCAACATCAATTCACGGATACTACCTTGTGTAATACATTCATTGAGTTCCCCTACATCACTCACTTCCAAAGTCTTACTCCACTCGTCTGAGGTCTTAAGCACATTGAAAAGCTTTTCCTGCGGAACAAACTCCGGAATAATTTCCGGTTCAGATTTCGACGGAGCCATCAACATAAATCCATCATCATACGGAATCAAATCATAACAGGTGATATATGCTGTCGATGGCACCATATATCCATAGAAATAATCCTCATAATCTTCGATACTATATAAATTCGCCTTGGATACACGTCGATATTTGAACAACCGTTCCTTGTCAACACGCCCCTGCTTATGAAATCTGGCGATTGCCTCATCTGTGCTCACGCTTTCCTTCACAATAGCAACATTCTTTCGAACCAGCTCGTTCATACGATTTTTCACTTTTTTCAAAAGCTCCGGTGTCACCTCTACCGTAGATGTACAGGTTCTTCCGTTTACCTCATCATTCTTTACAAGTCGACAGAAATATCCCTTTCCAACCGCATACAAAACATTTACCCGGTATGCAGTCTTACTGCCCATCACGTCCGCAAATGCCTTTACCAGCAAAAACGTCAAGCTTCGCTTATAGGTATCCATACCTATCACCGTGGATTTTTCTACAAAGGATAATTCTACATCATGGTCGAGCAGTTTTCCCAATTCGCAGAGTTTCCGGTTGCAAAATGCCAGAACGTAACGATATTTATCCTGCGGCATATGTGTCTGGACAAATTCTGCAATCGTAGAGAATTTGTCCATTTTGTATTCTTTTCCCTCATACGTAATCGTAATTTTCTCCATAAAACCCCTCCTTGCTGTCACATTCCTTAAGGTCTCCACTCTTCTTGTTCTCTTGTTTCGCCTTTTTCCAGAGGCTTTTTCAGCTCAAATTTCAATTTTGGAACTTCATCAACATCCTTTTTTACATTTCCTGATTGCCCTGCAGCGGTATGCTGCGCTATCATAGCAGCTGTTTGCATGTCAGATTGCAGCATGGATCTCTTCATTTCCTTCTTATCTTCTTCCTGTCGCCACATTAAGTCATCATCATTTCGAACGTGATTGTCAAACGAAACTGTGTATGCATTGCCACCGTAATCCTGTTCATCCATGAACGGCACCGGACCATTCTGTGACCGCTCTTTTTTGTTCGCTTTTTGCATCCACAACACAATTAAAACAACGGCAAACACAATCGTAAAAATCACGAACGTAAGATCAAATTGTAGATGAAGCACATAAATCCGTCCATTGTCGGTTATTCCAAGTTTAATTTTGTCACCAACTTTTTTTGTAACGGGTTTATATACCGATTTGGTATACGTTTGCCCCTGATATGTAAATTCAACATCCACAATTGTCTTGATTTCCGTATGTCGATGTCGTCCGTATCCACTACTTTCAGTCTCCATAGACGTGGATTTGATCGTTGCATATACGACATCCCCACCGACTCGTCTAAATTGGCGAATCGAGCTGCCGGAAAAGACAAATGCTATCACAATATATAATAGCATCATCCCGCACATCACAACGAATCGATCTTTGTCGTTCATCGTGCGTGTAAGCCTAAAAATACTTCTGCTTCTCATATAATATACCCTCTCCTATATCTACAATACCACAAACGGACTTCCTGTATCTGCAATCACAAGCTCCACATCTGTACAATAATCTGTCAGATATTGATTCATATATGACAAAAATATTTTTTCAAGTCCATAATGGGATGCATCCAAAATGGACACCCCCAGTTCTACCGCATCAATCCCCTCATGATGTCCGATATCTCCCGTTATCAGACAGGTAGCACCTTTTTTGTATGCAGCTTGAATCACACTTTTCCCGGATCCGGGGCTAATGGCAACTTTTTCATGTAATTGTTCCAAATCGCCATAAGCAACCATATTATCCAAATGGAATGCATGCTTCGTAAAATCAGCCAGTTCCTTGAGATTCATGCCATTTTGCAGGAATCCCACCATACCGATACCCTCGCCATCCTTTGTTTCTTCAAGGACCTCAGTATTCTTCAGTTTTAAATAAGAAGCTGCATTTCTTGCCATTCCACCAATCGTATCAAAGTTTGTATGCATCGCATAATATGATATATCATGCTGTAGCAAATCAATGATTTTTCGTCCCAAAACAGTTTGATCGTTCACCCGTTTGACACTGCCGAATATCATAGGGTGATGTGTAATCAGCATATCAACCTTTTGTTGCACAGCCTGATAGATGACTTCCTGTGTGGCATCAAGCGCCAGCATCACGCGATGAACTTCTTTGGATTCGCGACCTACCAGTAATCCAACATTATCCCAATCCATAGCATATTCCGGCGGTGACTGCTTCTCCAAAAAATAGATGATTTCACTACAAAGCATATTCACACCCCTTTCACATTAATTCCGCTTCATTTGTCCTTATTTATCCTGCATCGCAGCCTCTATTATGGATAACTCCACTTCTATTTCTTTCCTTCTTTTTTTCGCTGCCTGCGTCTGCGAGGATTGTAATCTGGTTTTTAATTGTTTATTTTTTTCATATTCATCACTTAGAAATTGCCTTAAAACCGGATGCTTTTTTTTCAGCAACACAGGTCCAAATCTTCGTTGTATGTCATCACAGGTCATGGCTCCTTTTTTCGCTTTGATAATGGTATAGTATTTTCCATCTTCAACCAGCATTTCTTCATCGATAATTTGATATCCCACCTGTTCCAGGAATATTCTCACCAACTCCGGTTCTGACTGCGGTTGCAAAATAAGCTTCACACCCTCCTCCAGGTGACAACTACCTTGTTGCAAAATCCGCCTCATCAACGCGCCCCCCATGCCTGCAAGAATCGCCCAGTCGGCTTCTTTCGGTTGCAATGCCATAAAGCCATCTGACAATCTGGTTTCAATCACCTGCTCGTATCCATATTCCCGAATATTGCTCTGGGCAATCTTGAGCGGTTGCACTCCAACATCCATAGCAATCACATGGTTTGCTATCTTTTTATCAATGCATGCCATGGAAACAAACGCGTGATCACATCCGATATCCGCAACTGTGCCCACCGGTAAATCCTTTTCATCTAAAAGCATCTGTACCAAAGCCTGCATTCTTCGTGATAATCGAATCTTTTTATTCATTGTTGTCAAGATAATCCTTTAACTTTCTACTTCTGCTTGGATGCTTGAGCTTACGAAGCGCCTTTGCTTCAATCTGACGGATTCGCTCTCTGGTAACCTGGAACTCTTTTCCAACCTCTTCCAAAGTTCTGGCGCGTCCATCATCCATACCAAAACGCAAACGCAAAACCTTTTGTTCTCTTTCTGTCAATGTATCCAAAACCTCATTGAGCTGATCACGAAGCAAATTGCTTGCAGCAGCCTCCGCCGGTACCGGCACATTCTGATCCTGAATAAAGTCTCCCAAATGGCTGTCTTCCTCTTCACCAATCGGTGTTTCCAGGGATACAGGCTCCTGTGAAATCTTCAAAATTTCTCTTACTCTCTCTACCGAGATATCCATCTTCTCTGCAATTTCCTCCGGAAGCGGCTCTCGTCCCAATTCCTGAAGAAGTTGTCTGGAAACTCGAATCAATTTATTGATTGTTTCAACCATATGCACCGGAATACGAATGGTTCTTGCCTGATCTGCAATCGCACGTGTGATTGCCTGACGAATCCACCATGTAGCATAGGTACTAAATTTATATCCTTTTTCATAATCAAACTTTTCTACCGCTTTAATCAATCCCAGGTTGCCTTCCTGAATCAAATCCAAAAACAGCATACCTCTTCCGACATAACGCTTCGCGATACTGACAACCAATCGAAGGTTCGCTTCGGCAAGCTTCTTTTTTGCTTCTTCATCTCCGGCTTCCATACGTTTTGCAAGCTCAACCTCTTCCTCAGCGGTCAAAAGAGGAACCTTTCCAATTTCTTTCAAATACATACGAACCGGATCTTCAATGCTCACACCATCCGGCACAGATAAATCAATCTTTTCAACATCGATATCTGCGTCTTCTGTTTCCTCAAGGATAATATCATCCAATATCTCTTCGTCTTCTTCCGGTTCTGTCAATACTGCCACATGACACTCATCCAGATAGTCAAATATCTTTGTCATCAATTCTGTTGTAATATTGGTCTCCGGCTTTCCAACAAAATAATTAACAATCTCTGTATCAATCAACGTGTTGTCATTTTTCTTGGCCATTTCAACCAGATTGTCAAGATGCTCTTTCATCTGCTCATCCAATGCAATCGCATTGTCTTTTGCATCCTTGTTCTGAACATCCTTTACCTGTTCTTCACCTGTTGTCTTCTTTGCCATTCTTATTTCCATCCTTCCATTGTGTTTATATTCTATCCATTCTTTAACGAAATATGCAATTTCGACAGCTTACCCTTTCTGGCAATAATCTCCGATAATTTTGAAGGGTCCTGCGCAATATGTGCAAGCTCGTAGTCGATTCGGTCCATCTTCACTTTTCGCACGACATCATTGATTGCACGTTCCTTTTCTTCGCCTTCAACTTCAAAATTAAGTTCTGTCTGCAATATCTTTGCTACGAGATGTTGTTTTTCAACATCGTCAAATAAATTTACAATCGATGCAGGCTTTACCTCTCCGGTTGTTTTGAATTGCTCAAACAATTCATGTGCCACCGCCCTATAGTCCTCATCGACAAAATCTTCTTCCGTCACAATCCCATCCAAAACCTCAAACAAGTGCAGGTCACCAACTAACCAGGTAAGCAGCAACCGTTGCGGTTTTGTCTGCGCATCCCTTTCATCCTCCATGCGTTTCTCCCTTGTCACCGTTGTCTGCATTTGCTCCACTTCCGGTCGAATCGCCAATGTGCCATATGATGTAATCATCGCTTTGAAGCCGTCTAATTCAATATGGTACTTTTCAGCAACCGCTTCCATATAGCTATGCCGCACCACCGGTTCCTCCAAAAGGGACAATCTCTTGGCAGCTTCCTTCGTAAATCGCACCTTTCCTTCCGGGTCTTTCAAATCATAATCCTGCGCGATTGTATCAATTTCAAATACGATGCCTGTTACCGCCTTTTGTATTCTCTCTTCAAACGCATCCTTGCCCAAATTTCGAATAAATTCATCCGGATCCTTATACGGCGTCATATCGATGACGCGTGTTGACAAGCCAACCTCCCGTAGTATATGAATCGCCTTCAATGTTGCCTTGCGACCGGCACCATCGCTATCATATGCAAGATATACATCCTGTGTGTATCGTTTGATTATTGACGCATGTCCCATGGTAAGTGCGGTTCCCAAAGAGGCAACTGCGTTATCATATCCCGCTTCATGCAATGCAATCACATCCATATATCCTTCGCATAAGATTAATCCTCGTTTTTTTGAGCGTCTCGCTATGTGCATCGCAAACAATGTGTGACTTTTGTCAAAAATCTCTGTTTCTTTGGTATTTATGTATTTCGGCAATCCATCACCCAAAACACGCCCACCAAAGCCAATAACTTTCCCATTGATATCCAAAATCGGAACCATGGCCCGATTCCAAAACACATCCTGTCCACCACGCTTTTCATCAATTTTGACCAAGCCGGTATCCTTGAGTTGCTGATCTGTATACCCCTTTTGCTTGAGATATTGATACAGATCATTCTCATAAATATTCGAATAACCTAGTCCAAACTGATAAATGGTTTCATCGGATAATCCTCTATTATGGAAATAATCCAACGCTTTTTTTCCTGCATCTGTTTTCGTCAAAAGATAATGGAAATATCCTGCTGCTGTTCGATTAATTTCTTTGAGTGTCTGTTTATAATTTTCTATTGCCTTTTGTTCTTTCGACAACGGTTGTTCCGGCAGTGATATGCCTGCACGTTCTGCAAGATAGCGCAGTGCCTCAGGGAAAGTAAAATTTTCATATTCCATAACAAATGTCAGAACATTTCCTCCGACGCCGCATCCAAAGCAATGATACATTTGTTTGTCTCTGCTCACATGAAAAGATGGTGTTTTTTCATGATGAAACGGGCAACAGGCCGAATAAGAGTTTCCTTTTTTCTTTAATGAAACATAACTGCCAATCACATCAACAATATCATTTCGGCTTCTCACTTCTTCAATTGTCTGATCTGAATATCTTTGATACAAAGTATTTTCCTTCTGCTAATCTATGAATTACCGGCATTCCAAGACCTTGGTATAAACATTTTTTGTGCCATCTCAACTGCATAATTGTCTGTCATACCGGCTATGTAATCACATATCACCGTTTCTTTATTTTCACCGCGCTCGATGAAGGATTGGTACTCGATTGGAAGCCGCGAGGAATCTTCCATAAACTGTTCAAACAACATACCGATTAGCCGCTGCGCCTTTTCTTCCTCGCTTTTTGCAACGGGATTGGTATAAAGATCTTTAAACATAAACTTTCTAAGATCTGAAAATGCGCCCTCTACCTCTTGTGGAATTCGAATTTCCTCTGTGTCCAGGCTTTCCGTTACGACTGCATGTATCAATGTGTTAATACGATCCCTGGTACTATGCCCCAGAACCTTTGTACATTCGACCGGCAACATATCTTCCGATAAAATGCCTGCCCGGATTCCATCATCAATATCATGATTTACGTAAGCGATTTTATCCGACAGGCGAACAATATGTCCTTCTAAAGTTGAGGGATTACAGCTCGTTTTATGATTTCGTATGCCATCTCTTACCTCCCAGGTAAGATTAAGTCCTTGTCCGTTTTTTTCAAGTTTTTCTACCACGCGAACACTTTGTTCATTGTGATAGAAAGGTTTCGATGTATATTTCGAAAGTGCTCGTTCTCCTGCATGACCAAATGGCGTATGTCCAAGATCGTGCCCAAGTGATATCGCCTCCACCAAATCTTCATTGAGTCGAAGTGCACGCGCAATGGTTCTTGCAATCTGCGCCACCTCCAATGTGTGTGTCAATCTTGTCCGATAGTGATCTCCTCCCGGTGCAAGAAAAACCTGTGTCTTATGTTTCATACGACGAAAAGATTTCGAATGAAGAATCCGGTCCCGATCACGTTGAAATTCGGTACGTAAATCACACTGTTCTTCGTCTCTTTCTCTTCCACGTGTTTCATCCGCGAAAGATGCACAATCACGATATATTTCATGTTCTCTTTTTTCAAAATATGGTCTTAATATCATGCATCTTCTCCCTTCACAAACACTCTACAATAATAGTATTCCACATAGATATCTATTTCCCTTTAATTTTTTTATTTTTTCGTTTCTTTTCGAAAAAAAGTGCAGCAACTCTTTCGTTGCTGCACTTCGTATTATTGTTGTACAATCAATCCCCGACTCTGTAAATCGGTCGCCATATCCACTAAATCATAATCTGCCCATACCGTTCCTTCCATATCCTTTTCCGGATCTACTTCCACAGTACTAAGCCACTGTTGTTCCAATTTTTCAAACTGTTCATTCAATACATCCGCGGCTAAAGCATAGGCATAATTTTCTTTTAATTTTTCATCATGATCTGACTTTACATATAATACAAGATATCCCAATGTAGTCTCTATAATCTCCGAACATTCTCCTGCTTTCAAATTCTCTAATGCATCATTCAAAAGATCCTTATAGCTACCCACATAACCAGACATCTCCTGGCTATAGTTCTTGATCCCATAGCTTTCCTGCAACGCTTCACAGTCGCCACCATTGCGAAGTTCTTCAATAAACTGTTGTGCCTGTTCTTTCACTTCTTCCTTCTGAGCATCTGATAAGGTTGCATATCCACCATCCGACGTAGTCGCAGGTTCATCATTTTCATTCGTTTCAACGGTTGGAAATAGCAAATAGTCAAAAATCACGAAGTTATAATCCTTACATTTTTCCAGGATATCTGCCTTTGCACTTTCTCCCATATCATTTTTTATCTGACTTTCAAACTTTGAAACATATGCTTGTTCCATAAAAGCACGCTCAATCACATCATCCGTAATTCCATATTTCTTCAAAAAGGCCTCTGACATAGAAGTCTTATAATTTCCAATTGACGCTTCAATTTTTGTTTTTTCATCTTCAGTAAGTTCAACCTCATTGTGTGTTGTTACATCATACAAAATCTTTGTTGTACGAATCAGAGAAACAGTTCCTTCCGAGAACTGCTTTGGATTGTTTTTTACTGCATCCACAGTTCCCTTATTCATCATGAGATACTGAGATGCATAAAACAGCATCTCATTCATATATATATCCTGGTCACCAATCACCATGACTTTTGTGGACGCAGCTTGCTTTTTGCTAAAGCCTCCCTCTTTTGTCAGCTTTCCTTGACTTAATCCGTTGGTACATCCTGTCAAACTTGTTAACGCCATTCCGATTGCCATAACGGCCGCAATCACTTTATGTTTCATTTTCTGGTTTCTCATATTGCCCTCCAAGTAACTTTTGTCACGATTCCCATTGTATGTCACTTTTCATCATGCGTCAACTATTTTCACATTTTTTACACAAAAAGAGACCGTATTTCTACGGTCTCCTGAAATCAAATTTATGAAAGGAATTACTCCTTTACACCACCAAGTGCAACACCGGCGATAATGTACTTTGACAATGCAAAGTATACAACGAAGATAGGCAATACGGTCAAAAGCAATCCCATGTAAATAATACCATAGTCGCTTCGGAACTGCTCTGAACGAAGAGCCATGATGAACATAGGCAATGTCTTCTTTGCTGTATCAGTAAGCATCATGGAAGGTGTATACAAATTGTTCCATGAACCGATGAAGGCGAAGATAGCCTGTGTAGCCATAGCTGGTTTCATCAAAGGCAATGCAATCTTGTTAAATGTCGAGAACTCATTTGATCCATCAATTCTGGCAGCTTCAACAATTTCTACCGAGAAACCGGTCTGCATATACTGCTTCATAAAGAAGTATGTAGTCGGAGAAGCTGCAGCTGGGATGATCAATGGCCAATATGTGTCATAAAGACCAATCTTCATCATGAACTGCATGAAACCGATGATAGAAACCTGTGCAGGAATCATCATAATTGCCATAATAAATGAGTGAGCAGCATTTCTAAGTTTGAACTGATATACAGTCAAACCATATGCTGTTAATGTTGATACATAAATCTGAAGAATCGTTACAGGTACAGAAATCATAGCACTATGAAGCATGGCACCCCAAATAGTTGTTCCTACACCCTGCGCCTTAGCTTGCAAATTCGAGAAGTTCGTTGCAAACTGTGAAAATGCATTTCCCTTTGGCAATAAATGTACACCCTGCTGGATTGTTACAGAATCCAACATAGAGTTAACGATCATAATATAGAAAGGAAAAATACTAATAAAACACAAAAGTACGCAAATAACTGTTCTAAAGATTTTTACTCTTTTAATTCTGCCTGTATAACTTGCATCCATTTCTGCTGTTTTAGCCATTATCCGCGCACCTCCTTATCTTATTACTGCATGTTTCTGCTTTGGTTCTCTTTCCTTTGTAAGTGTAAAGAACACAAGCGAGATTACCATTGTTACAAGGAACAATACCATAGACGCTGCCGCAGCCTTACCATAATCCTTAGATGTAAATCCAAGTGTCTTGATCCACATCGTAATTGTCTCTGATGCGTAGTTTGGCATTCCATTGAAAGAAGCATCTACATTGAACAATGACGGGATATCGTACATCTGCAAACCACCGATTGCTGAAGTAACCAAGCTGAACTGGATGATTGGCTTCAACAAAGGAAGAGTGATATTGAAGAACTGCTGTTTGCTACTTGCACCATCTACCATGGCTGCTTCATAAAGAGATGGGTTAATACCCAAAATACCAGCAATCAATACGATCATACTGTTACCGTACCACATCCAGAACTGCATAAATGCAATCAAACCAATGGTTCCTCCAGGCCGCTCCATGAAGTCATAATCCGGCTTGATAATATGCACATCCCTAAGGAAGATTGCAATTGGACCATTTGCACTGAACAAACTGTAGAACAATACGGCGATGGAAGATGCTGTGATGATGTTTGGCATGAACATCATAACCTTGAATGCACCCTGACCTTTTAACTTTACAACTGTATCTGTAAACCAAGAAGCCAAAAGCAACGCCAACAAAATCTGTGGGATAAAATTCAAAACCCAAATCTTAATTGTGTTACCGATAGCCTTGATAACCATGTTATCAAACCACTTAATTACTTCAAGTCCGTCTGCTGTATTCTTGGTCTTTGCAAGTACCATGACGTAGTTCTTGAAACCATTGAAGTTTGGTCCCTGGAACTTACCAAGCTTTACCTGATAGTACTCTACAAAACTGAGATATACGGTATAGATTAACGGATACAGTTGGAACAAGAAATATACTAAGAAAAATGGCAGAATAAAGAGATAACCATATTTGCCATACTCAACTGTCTTTTTTTTCATTTTTTCACTTCCCCAACCTTTTGATTTTAGTAATAAACATATTCACGCGCACCCCGCTAGACATTTTATAAGTGATATCCCGCTCTGTGCATACCACTTATAAAATGTCTAACAGTGGCATTTCTGTCTTTTTTTAAATTATGCACCGGGCTACCCCGGTGCATAACCATTTCATCATATAGAATCGAATCAGTAAAAATTACTCTACTGTAAGGTTCTGATATGCATCTCTGATAGACTGCTTGATTGTCTCAACAGCGTCATCAATTGTAGCGATCTCACCTGAGTTGTAAGCGCCTGAAGCGTTGTCGATGAAACCGTTCATTGTAGAGTCATACTCTGTTGCGTTCTTAACGTCGATTGTCTCAGCGTTAGCCATGAATACAGGAACTGGATCGTTTCCGCCTAATACGTTAGAAGCACCCTTTCCATCGTCTGTAATCTTCTGCATTACAGCCTTGTTGTTTACGTAGTCAAGAGTCTCAGCTGAAAGCTTGTAAAGAACTTCCTCATCAGCACAAAGTGTGTACATAACGAGTGCAGCAAGCTCCTTGTTAGGACAAGCATCTGTTACACCAAGATATGTACCACCCCAGTGGTAAGAAACAGGTCCCTGGCACATGTTGAACTTTCCTTCTGCATCTGTACCCTCAGCATTTGCGCCAAGTGTCCAGTAAAGGAACCATGTACATCCAAACCATCCAAATACGTTACCAGAAACATCACCGAACCAGCCATCTGTCCAAGCTGCGTTGTTGTTTGTGTAACCGCCATCGTAAAGCTTCTTAGCGAACTCAAGATACTCAACATAAGAATCATCGAAGTTTACAGTGTCATCACTTACCCATGGCTTAGACTTGTTGTCAATGATAGGTGTCTTAGCATCACCAGGACCAGAAAGCATTGCATATCCCTTACCCTTCAACTCTTCAGCTGTAGCAAGGAATGTATCCCAATCCTTAACCTTCTCCTGGATGTCAGCTGGATCAGCTGTGCCGAATACTTCCTCAGCGATATCTGTTCTGTAGATGAAACATCCTGGAGTTGCCTGCCAGCACATACCCTTAAGCTCGCCATCGATTGTAGCGTAGTCAATTGTATACTGGTAAGCACCTGAATACATATCTGTTGTGATACCAAGATCAGCGATAGGAACGATAGCCTCTGAAGCCAAGAAATACTTAGCTACAGCATCGTCACATGCGATGATTGAAGGAACCTTCTCACCGCCGTTAGCGATAGCATTCTCAATAGCTGTCTTATACTCGTCAGAACCGCCGCCGAGACCAAGGTTCTCATAAAGAATGAGATCAGCATACTGTGGATACTTATCCTTTACATACTGAAGTCTGTCACCAAACTCAGTATTCCAAGAGTAGCAGTAGATTGGAGCGCTATCCTCAGCTGGCATAGCGAGTTCTACAGCACCACCCTCAGCATCACTGCTAGAAGCGTCATCAGTTGCTGTATCATCTCCAGCTTCTTCTGTAGCTGCCTCTGTAGTTGCTTCTGTAGTAGCCTCAGTTGTTTCTTCCTTTTCCTTGTCTCCACATGCTACGAGTGAAAGACCCATTGCAAGTGCCAATGACAATGCCATTGCTTTTTTGAACTTCTTCACAAAAAAACCCTCCTTTAATGTGTTTTTTGTCTTTCGATTCTCACTCTTTTCAATCCCGCAAAACATTCCATACACACGTTCCGAAAAATCGGTATTGCATATGTGCAAATTTCACAGTACATCCAAAAATGCACAATCGAATTTGACCTGTCGAACCTTATTTTTTCAGCTTTTTCTGCCGTAGGTTCCTTAGTTAATTGTGAAATATCATAACATATTCCGTCATGACTAAGGCTATTATAGGACATATTTAACAACTATGCAAGCATTTTTTCATTTTTTCTCCGTTTATTTATACATAATTACTATATTTTTGTTTTAAATCGCACCTATTTGTCAACTTTGCCCATAAACTCATGGATGGCATCTGCCACTTCCTGTACAGCATAGGTATACAGACGGGATGGACCGGACATCTCCACGCACTCAATGTTTGAATACTTTCCATAGACTGTTTTCTTTTCTTCATTAAAAAGTCCTACATAATCGACTTCTTTTGCTGCATCCGTCTGTGTTCCATACACCTCGTCAATCGCATCTTCATATTCCTGACGAATCGATGCATCATCATCAAAATATGGTTGCATCAACGGATTTGCAACAAATGCCAAAATAGGAATATCCGTAGGAACCCCTGTATCTTTTGCTTTTTTTGCATTTGCAATCGTATTCAGATCT
>JBJENA010000078.1:0-76838 GCA_051879955.1 Wujia sp. | reverse complement strand
GTGTCAATTTTTTCTCTTTTTTTGGCTCTTGATTCGCTGCAAAGCCCATGCTAAAATACCCCTGACCACAGCATTCGATCTGTAGGGAATTGCGTTGCGCATATATTACAAAATACGACAGAAAGGATTTTTTCATGCAAGGCAAGAAGGATTCTTGGAGCAGATAAAATCATTGGCGTATCTGCACATAATGTAGAGGAAGCGCAAAGGGCATACGAGGATGGGGCAGATTATCTTGGTGTAGGGGCTGTGTTTGCCACTTCAACCAAAAACGATGCAAAGCCACTTTCGTATGAGACCTTACTTTCTGTTTGCGAGGCAACTAGGTTAAAGGTTGTTGCAATTGGTGGCATCACACAAGATCGCATCTGTGAATTGACAGGCAGTAAAATCAGTGGTGTGGCACTGGTATCTGCTTTGTTTCAGGCAGATGATGTGGAGCTTGCTGCAAGAACGCTTCGCAGCTTAGTAGAGCAGATGCTTGCTGCAACAGATAAATTGATGGAAATTATCGATCGTATTTCGCCGGTTATTGAAGATAAAAAGGGTATGATTTTTGATATGGATGGTACGCTGCTTGATAGCTTGCCGATGTGGAATGAACTGGATGTAAAATATATGGCAAATTATGGTGTGGAAGTTGATGAAGCGTTTCACCATGAGGTAGCTACCATGACCTTGATACAGGCTGCTGCTTTTATCAAGGAGAAATTTCACATTCCAAAGACAGCGCAAGAGATTATGTCTGATTTCCAGCAAATGGTATGCGAGGAATATGCACATCATTTAAAGCTGAAGCCTTTGACGTACGAATTGTTACGTTATCTGCATGCAAAGGGAAAGAAGCTGGTCATTGCAACAGCAAATGAGATTGATTTAACACTTGCTGCAATGAAAAATAACCATATGGAAGAATTTGCAGATGCAGTTGTAAGCTGTACAATGGCAGGTGCAGGTAAGAACTCTCCAAAGGTGTATCTGCTTGGCTGTGAAAAATTACATTTGCAAAAGGAACAGTGTGTAGTATTTGAAGACAGTATCAATGCAATCAAAACTTCAATTGACGTAGGATTTGTCACGATTGGGGTATATGACAAGATGCATGCGGGATGTTGGGAAGAGATAAAAAAGCTCACACAGGAACAGGTGGTGTTTGAAGCATGAAAAAGAAGGAAAAACCGCAGATTCAGGGAAGCTGTGATATGTGTGCCTATTTTGTATATGATGAGGATTATGAGGAATACGTCTGTGATGTGAATTTGGACGAGGATGAACTTGCAAGACTCTACAGTGACAAATACTATGCTTGTCCATATTTTAAAAACGGAGACGAATATCGTGTCGTACGCAAGCAGATGTAATTGGTAATTATTACATTTTGATTAAAAATGTATGAAATATTATGGACGAATACAATATATTGTGGTATTCTGATTAAGGATTTTGTAATACACAATATGGGCAGAAAGGATAAGATACACATGAAGATGAACAAGGTATGGAAATCGGCGCTTACAATCTGTCTGGTGTTTGTGATGATTCTTGTCGCAACGCCGGTGGTTTCGCCTAAGATGAAAAACGTAAAGGCAGCTAAAAATGTAATCGTTGCACTTGACCCGGGACATGGTGGAACCGATGGCGGTGCAGGAAATACGGCTCTTGGTACAGTAGGTGCTTACAGTGAGGCCAATTGTAACTGGAAGATTGCGATGGCTTGTAAGGCATATTTGGAGCAATATGAAGGTATTACCGTTTATATTACCAGAGGACAAAATGAATCTATGCAGTTGTCATGGCGAAGTGACAGAGCCTATGCTGCAAATGCAAATTTATTTGTAAGTATGCATATCAACGGCAGCACGAATCCAAATGCAAATGGATGTGAGGTTTGGCATTCGGTAGAGGAGCCATATGCAAGTAACACTTTACAGCTTGCGAAAGATGTGACATCCAATTTGTCCATGCTTGGTTTGAAGAATAATGGTGTGAGTATTCGAAGATACTCTTACAATACAGCAGATCCTATGTACAATAAGGATTACTATGGAATGATTCGTAACACGGTTGCATATGGTATTCCGGCTATTTTAGTGGAGCATGCTTATGTAAGTAGTGCGTATGATGCACGGTTTCTTACAAATGAGGCAAGTCTTGCAGCAATGGGTCAGGCTGATGCAAAAGCGATTGCAAAATATTTTGCGTTAACACCAAAAGCCGGTGCAAATGTCATCGATTATTCGGATTATACATCGATGCTTTACATTGCAGATATTCCGACGAAAGAAGATGCTCCGGATACAGCCAAGGTTGCATATTCCGTGTTCCGTAATGGTGCAAAATGGGCCAAAAAGGAAAGCTATGATGGAAAGGCAAGTGGTTCTACATCTGCATTGAAACAGCTCGAATCCTTTAAGGTTCGTCTGGGCAATGATATCTGTTCCGAATATGAGGATGCAGGAAAAATGTATGGTGTCGAATATCAATGCTATATGGAAAGCTATGGCTGGATGAGTAAAACCATGGATGGAGATATATCAGGATTGCCTGGAAGAGACAAACGAATGGAGGCAATTCGAATCAATCTGACAGGCGATATTGCTAAGGATTATGATATATACTATCGTGTTTATTCGGATATTTACGGATGGCAGGGTTGGGCAAAAAATGGCGCAACTGCCGGAACGATCGGACTGTCAAAGAAACTGTATGCGATTCAGGTAAAATTGATTAAGAAGGGTTCTACTCCACCGAGTGGAACGCTGGGTTCCTATCGCAAATCTACAATTTCTTATCAGACATATGTAAAACCGGATAAGTGGGTAAAGAGTGTTCGAGATGGTGTGACAAGTGGAACACTTGGTAAGAATAAATCGATAGAAGGCATAAAGATTAAGAAATTATCCGATGTCTCAGGAAGCATTGTTTACCGTGTTCATACAAAGGCAGGATGGAAAAAATGGGCTAAAAATGGAGCGGTAAGTGGTACTGTAGGAAAGAATCAATCCGTTGACGGTCTGCAGGTATACTTGACCGGAAGCATGAAGGCTACATATGATGTATATTATCGTGTACATGTACGTGGATACGGCTGGCTGGCATGGGCAAGTAACAAAGAGACTGCCGGCATATTTAAGAGCGGAAAGAAGATTGAGGCAGTACAAATTGTATTAATCGAAAAAGAATCGAAAGCGCCGCTTAATAAAAGTAAATATCCGAGCTTGGTAGAGTAAGGTTGTACCGCCCTATTATGGATAGGGCGGTATTTTTTTGATGGTATAGGAAATCATATCTTATGCTTGCAGGCATATAATAGTTATATGAAGAAAAGTCAAAAAACAATAGGTTGTATATATTGCATCATTCTTTTGGCGATTGTTGGATATGTCATCATAAAAACACAGATTTGGAGTGGTTTATCATTCCAGAGCATACAAAGATATATTCTTCCGCAGATGGAGGAAGAAGAGAAGTATGAACTGGCTTATGAAATATCTCCAATCCTTGGACTGGGAAATCAGGTATATGGTGACCAGTTAGAAGATTTATCTTACGATGATTTTCAGGAAGCGACCAATATGCCATCTGCAATGCCACAGGATATCAATACTCAGAGTGATGCAGTGCAAGTTGCAGAGAAACAAGAGAATGTGACGACAGAAATCATCGATTCAACTACAGCCGAAACAGAGGATACCGTGGAGGTTTTGGCTCCAACAAAGAAGCTTCCGGAAAGCAATGGGATTACATATTCCATGGAAAGTTTGAATGATTTTGATTTTTTGGTGCAAAATTGCTATGCGATTGATTCTTCGACCCTGGTGAATCGGGAAGAATTAAATGCACAGGTTCTTCTTGCAAAAGATTTGTCCATTGATACATCTTCAGAGGAATATAAGGTATTAATCTATCATACACACGGAAGTGAAAGTTTTGTAGATAGTCGGGAAAATGCAGTAGAGGATACAGTCATTGGAGTTGGAGATGAACTTGCCCGAATCCTTCAAGAAGACTATGGCATTATGGTATATCACGACCGAACAGCATATGACATGGTAAATGGAACATTAGACCGTAGTGAGGCATATAACTATGCAAGTCAGGGAGTAGATGAAATATTAAAACAGTATCCTTCCATTGAAGTAGTGATTGATTTACATCGCGATGGTGTGAAAGAAGATGTGCGCTTAGTCAAGGATATTGATGGAAGACCAACTGCGCAGATTATGTTTTTGAATGGAATGAGCCGTTCCAAGCAAAATGGGGAGCTGGAATATCTTTATAATCCTTATCGACAGGATAATCTGGCATTTAGCTTGCAGATGCATCTGACAGGCAAACAATTATATGGCGATTTGATGCGAAGAATCTATGTGAGAGGATATCGGTACAATCTGGATAAACTTCCAAGGTCTGCATTGATAGAAGTGGGAGCCCAGACCAATACCGTGCAGGAGGCAAAGAATGCAATGATACAATTGGGGGCAATTCTTTATAAAGTGTTGGTTGCTGATTGACTGTAGTTTGTGTTATACTTTTGACAAAACGGAAAGAGGACATAGTTGTTATACGAGAGGAAATAAAATGGCACATTTAGATCAGAAAAAAATACGTAATTTTTGTATTATTGCGCATATAGATCATGGAAAATCGACTCTTGCAGATCGTATTATCGAAAAAACAGGACTGCTTACCAGCCGTGAAATGCAAAATCAGGTTTTGGATAATATGGAACTCGAACGTGAAAGAGGAATTACGATTAAAGCACAGTCGGTTCGTATTGTATATAAAGCAAAGGATGGCGAGGAGTACATTTTTAACCTCATTGATACTCCCGGACACGTTGATTTTAATTATGAGGTATCCAGAAGTCTGGCAGCCTGTGAGGGTGCAATTTTGGTTGTTGACGCTACACAGGGCATTGAGGCACAGACGCTTGCCAATTGTTATCTTGCAGTTGACCATAACTTGGAGATTATGCCGGTAATCAATAAGATTGATTTGCCTTCGGCAGATCCGGATCGTGTGGTAAATGAAATTGAAGATGTGATTGGTATCGAGGCACAGGATGCACCACGTATTTCTGCCAAAAATGGTATCAATATTGAAGACGTATTGGAACAAATCGTTACCAAGATACCGGCACCATCCGGAGACAACGATGCGCCATTTAAAGCTTTGATTTTTGATAGTTTATATGACTCATATAAGGGTGTTATCGTCTTTTGTCGTGTTTTTGATGGAGTGATTCGTAAAGGCTCACGCATTCGCATGATGGCAACCGGAGCAGAAGCCGAAGTCGTGCAGGTTGGTATTTTTGGAGCAGGACAGTTTATTGCCTGTGACGAGCTTTCGGCAGGTATGGTGGGGTATATTACAGCAAGCTTGAAAAACGTGCAGGATACGCGTGTTGGGGATACTGTTACAGATGCGGATTGTCCGTGTGAGGAAGCCTTGCCGGGATATAAAAAGGTTAATCCGATGGTATATTGCGGAGTGTATCCGGCGGATGGAGCAAAGTACCCGGACCTTAGAGATGCTTTAGAAAAATTGCAGTTAAATGACGCTGCTTTAAGTTATGAGCCTGAGACATCTATAGCACTTGGCTTTGGATTTCGATGTGGTTTCCTAGGCTTGTTGCATTTGGAGATTGTTCAGGAACGTCTGGAACGGGAATATAATTTGGATTTAGTAACAACCGCACCGGGTGTAATTTATCGTGTGCACAAAACCGATGGAGAGGTTATGGAACTGACCAATCCTTCAAACCTTCCGGATCCATCTACGATAGAATATATGGAAGAGCCATTTGTAAGCGCAGAGATTATGGTTACAACAGAGTTTGTAGGCTCCATTATGCAGCTTTGCCAGGAGCGTCGTGGGGTTTACAAAAGCATGGAATACATGGAGACAACACGTGCGGTACTGAAATATGATTTGCCTTTAAATGAGATTATCTATGATTTCTTTGATGCATTGAAATCAAGATCCCGTGGTTATGCAAGCTTTGATTATGAGATGAAGGGATATGAGAGAAGTGACCTTGTGAAATTGGATATTCTCATCAATCGTGAGGAAGTGGATGCATTATCCTTTATTGTTCACAAGGACACAGCTTATGAGAGAGGCAGAAAGATGTGTGAGAAGCTCAAGGGGGAGATTCCACGTCATCTGTTCGAGATTCCGATTCAGGCTGCGATTGGAACAAAGGTTATTGCGAGGGAAACCGTAAAGGCGATGCGTAAGGATGTGCTCGCCAAGTGTTATGGTGGTGATATCACCCGTAAACGTAAGCTTTTGGAAAAACAGAAGGAAGGAAAGAAGCGAATGCGTCAGATTGGAAACGTAGAGATTCCGCAGAAAGCCTTCATGAGTGTATTGAAATTGGACGAGGAGTAGGATACCTATGAAAAAATATGTGAGCTTATATGTTCATATACCTTTTTGCGTGGTGAAATGCAAATATTGTGATTTCTTATCCTTCGATGGAGAAAGCTATGGAACCATGCTTCGATATGTTGATTGTTTGTGCCAGGAAATAAAATTATATGCACCAATTGTTGGAGATTACAGTGTAAGAAGCATCTTTTTCGGTGGAGGAACGCCTTCCTTATTGGATGAAGGATTGATCACAAATATCATGGCGTTTATTCGCAGATATTTTCATGTGGAGAAAGATGCAGAGATTACGATTGAAGCAAATCCGGGAACGTTGCGTCACCAGAAATTAAATGGATATAAGACGGCTGGAATCAACCGAATCAGCATTGGATTACAAAGCTGTAGTGATGCCATGTTGAAAAAACTTGGACGTATTCATAATTATGATCAATTTGTTGCAAGCTTCAATGCTGCCAGAAGAGCAGGATTTGACAATATCAATATCGATATTATGTCGGGGCTTCCGGGGCAGACCATTCATTCCTATGTAGATACTGTGTCACGTGTGCTGGAGTTTAAGCCGGAACATATTTCAGCGTATTCGCTCAGTATAGAAGAAGGGACACCGTTTGCGAAGGATGAGGAAATCTTAAAGGAACTTCCGCCGGAGATGATTGACCGGAGAATGTACGAGATTACAAAACGTTTACTTGCTGCACATGGATATAACCGGTATGAGTTTTCCAATTATGCAAAACCGGGATATGAGTGTAAACACAATATGGTTTACTGGACAGGGGCGGAATATATTGGTTTTGGCATTGGAGCCGCTTCCTATTTTCAGGGAAAACGTTTTAGTAATAAACGGGATATTTTCTCGTATATTGATCTTATGGAGACAACGGCAGAAAAGTTTGTCGAAGATGACAATATGGAGCTCCTTTATAACGAAACAACCAGAGAATTACGAGAAAATGTGACGAATATGTATATTGATTCCCGTATGGAAGAGTTTATGTTCCTCGGACTTCGCATGACCTGTGGAGTGAGTCGAGAGGATTTCAAGGAACGATTCAACAAAGATATCTATGAAGTATACGGACCGGTTTTAAATAAGTATATTGCAGAAGGATACATGGCTACCCAGGAAGACCGTATTTTCCTGACAGATGCCGGTATTGACGTAAGTAATGTGATATTAGCAGATTTCCTGTTAGACAAATAATAAAGAATAGCACCATATCAGAACACTCTGATATGGTGCTATTCTTGCTTTATATGCAATTTCTATATTCTATGATTCCAGATTTTTTCTGGCTGTAGCAAGCATGAGCTTGATTCGATTTACCTGGTTTACCTCAGAAGCACCCGGATCGTAGTCGATTGCAACGATATTTGCTTCCGGATATGCATGGCGAAGGGATTTGATAACACCCTTACCCACAATATGATTTGGTAAGCAGGCAAATGGCTGGCAGCACACAATGTTTCCGGCACCGCTCTTGATAAGTTCAATCATTTCACCGGTCAAAAACCATCCTTCACCAGTCTGATTACCAATTGAGACAATCGGCTTTGCATATTCAGCCAATGTCTTGATATGAACCGGAGGATGGAAACGCTTACTCTTTTTGAGAGCCTGAACAACAGGTCTTCGAAGCAATTCCAGGGCTGCAATTCCGAGATTGGCATTTCGGGCAGTCTTTTTGGATTTACCAAGATACTCATACTTGTAATTGTTGTTGTAGAAGCAGTATTGGAAAAAGTCGAGCAAGTCAGGCATAACTGCCTCAGCGCCTTCTGCTTCCAGCAATTCTACGAGATGGTTATTGGCAGAAGGAAGGAATTTTACAAGAATCTCTCCAACGATACCAACACGAGGTTTCACAACATCCTCACGAAGAGGGATATTATCGAAATCCTTTACGATATCATTGACAAGCTTTGTAAATCCGCGTCCCTTATTTTGCATACAGCGAATAGCGGCATGCTCCCATTTCTTATGCATACGGTTCACACTGCCGGGTTTTTTCTCGTATGGTCGTGTATGATAAACAACACGCATAAATAAATCGCCGATTGCAAGTGCCTGCATCGCGCACTTTACAGTCGTTAAATCAAAGGTAAATCCGGAGTTTTGTTCAAATCCCTGAACAGAAAGTGCAATAACCGGTATTTGAGGATATCCGGCCTTGGCAAGAGCACGACGGATAAATCCAACATAGTTGGTAGCACGACATCCTCCACCGGTCTGCGTCATAATCAATGCCAATTTATTGACATCATATTTTCCGGATGTGATGGCATGCATCATCTGTCCAACGACAATCAATGAAGGGTAGCATGCATCGTTATTCACATATTTTAATCCCTGGTCTACAACTTCCTTGGTAGCATCCGGCAGAATCTCAAGGTTCAATCCCATATTGCGCATGGCAGGCTCTAAGAGATTGAAATGAATCGGTGACATCTGTGGAATCAACACCGTATAATCCTTCATATCCTTTGTAAACTCTACCCGGTTGTGACTGCTTGGAGCAGGGCAAGGTGTAAAGTTGTGTTTGCGTCGTACATTGACTGCGCTAAGCAGGGAACGAATTCGGATACGGGCAGCTCCCAGGTTGCTCACTTCGTCAATTTTCAATACCGTATAAATCTTGCCTGAATTTGTCAGGATATCACTCACGCAGTCTGTGGTAACGGCGTCCAATCCACAGCCGAAGGAATTTAATTGAATCAATTCGAGATTGCGGCTTTGTTTTACGTAGTTTGCTGCCTTATAAAGACGAGAGTGGTACATCCATTGGTCGGAAACAATCAAAGGTCTTTCTACATCAGCAAGATGAGAGATGCTGTCTTCGGTTAATACGGCAACATCATAGGAGTTGATAAGCTCCGGAAGTCCATGATTGATTTCCGGATCCAGGTGATATGGACGTCCGGCCAATACGATTCCGATTTTGTCAGTCTTTTTCAGATATTCAATGGTTTCTTCTCCCTTTTTCTGAATATCCTCTTTGACAAGGTCTGCTTCTTTGTATGCAGCTTCTACAGCAGCATCGATTTCTTCTTTGGTAACATCTGTGTAGTGAAGGAATTCACGTAAAAGACGAGCCTTTAATGCTTCCTTGTTATCCAAAGCAAGGAACGGACGGATATAAGTGATATCGTCTGCACAGATTTCTTCCATGTTATTTTTTATGTTTTCTGCATAACTGGTTACAATCGGACAGTTGTAGTGGTTGTTTGCATCCGGTGTCTCGTTTCTTTCATATGGAATACAAGGATAGAAGATCGTTTTGATTCCTTGCTTCAATAACCACATGACATGTCCATGACTGATCTTTGCAGGATAACATTCGGACTCGCTTGGGATAGATTCTATTCCCAGTGTGTAAATATCTCTCGATGATTTTGGAGAAAGCAACACACGATATCCAAGCTTTGTCAAAAATGTATACCAGAATGGATAGTTCTCATACATGTTTAATACACGAGGAACACCGATTTCGCCACGTTTCGCCTGATCGAGTGGGAGAGGTTCATAGTTAAATAAACGGTTAAATTTGTATTCAAACAGGTTTGGAACATTGTTTTGATTCTTTTTTTGACCGATTCCCTTTTCGCAGCGGTTTCCGGTGATAAACTGTCTGCCACCGGTGAAACGGTTGATGGTCAAAAGACAGTTGTTGGTACAACCCTTACAACGAGCCATGGATGTTTCGTAGGTTAATGCTTCGAGGGCTTCTTTTCCAAGCATGGAAGTTGTATCGCCTTCTTCATAGCGGTCTCTGGCAATCAAGGCAGCACCAAATGCACCCATAATACCGGCAATGTCCGGACGAATGGCATCACGACCGGAGATTAATTCGAAGCTTCGAAGAACCGCGTCGTTGTAGAAGGTTCCGCCCTGTACAACGATATGGTTTCCAAGAGATTTTGGATCTGTCAATTTGATAACCTTAAGCAAAGCATTCTTGATAACAGAATAAGCAAGTCCTGCAGAGATATCAGCCACACTGGCACCTTCTTTTTGTGCCTGCTTTACTTTAGAATTCATAAATACCGTACAGCGGCTGCCTAAGTCGATAGGGCTTTCGGCAAATAAAGCAATTTTAGCAAAATCTTTTACTTCATAATTGAGGGATTTTGCGAAAGTTTCGATGAAAGAACCACATCCGGAAGAACATGCTTCATTCAACATAACATTATCTACAACTTCATTTTTAATCTTGATACATTTCATATCCTGACCACCGATATCGACGATACAGTCTACCTCAGGGTCAAAGAAAGCTGCTGCCGTATAGTGTGCAATGGTTTCTACCTCACCATAATCAAGCATAAGAGCAGACTTAATCAAGGCTTCACCATAACCGGTAGAACAACCGGATACAATCGTTGCATCCTCAGGAAGCTTTGCATAGATTTCTTTCATGGCGCGAAGTGTCGTGCGAAGCGGGCTTCCGTTGTTATTGCTATAAAAGTCGTAAAGCAAAGAACCGTCATCCGCAACCAAAGCAACCTTTGTGGTTGTAGAACCGGCATCAATACCCAGATAGCACTTTCCGCTATAGGTTTCAAGATCTTTTCGTGCAATCTTGTGGTTTTCCTGTTTTTTCAAAAATGCCTGATAATCATCCTCGGATGCAAAGAGAGCAGGTAATCGGTCAACCTCAACACTAATCTGCAAATCAGCAGTGAGCTGACTGCTGATGGTTGATAAACGATATGTAATCTCTTCCTTTGCAGACAGAGCAGCACCGACGGCTGCAAACAGATGAGAATGAGAAGGAGCAATAATATGCTCCGGGGTCAAATTTAGTGTTCGAATGAAACTTTCCCGTAATTGATCCAAAAAGTGAAGAGGACCACCAAGAAATGCAACATTTCCCTTGATAGGCTTACCGCATGCAAGTCCACTGATCGTCTGATTCACAACCGCCTGGAAGATGGATGCAGCAAGATTTGGTTTGGAAGCGCCTTCGTTGATCAATGGCTGGATATCCGTTTTTGCAAATACACCGCAACGTGCTGCAATCGGATAGATGGTATCGTAGTCCTTTGCGTAGCTGTTCAGTCCGGAAGCATCTGTTTGAAGAAGGGAAGCCATCTGATCAATAAAGGATCCGGTTCCACCTGCACACACTCCGTTCATACGCTGTTCCACACCATTGGTAAAGTAAATGATTTTGGCATCTTCACCACCAAGTTCGATGGCAACATCTGTCTGTGGGGCATAGTCTGTCAAGGCCTCTGATACACAGACTACCTCCTGTTCAAATGGAATATGGATAACCTGTGCCAAGGCCAAACCACCGGATCCGGTGATAGTAGGAGCTACCTCCGTATCGCCGATGGTTTCAATTGCAAGATCAACCAATTCTTTTAAGGTTTCTTTTATGTTTGCAAAATGTCTTTTGTACTCTGAAAATAAAATTTCATGTTTTTCGTTGATTACAGCAACCTTAACGGTTGTAGAACCAATGTCAATTCCTAATCTTTTCATCTTGATGTTTACCTCTTTACTCATCTTTTATCAAAATTCGACAAAACACATTATATAGGAAAGAATACATGTTTTCAACACAAAAAAAAGAAAGTTGCATACAATAGATATAAAGAGATTTTTGAGGTTGTTATGGAACAGGAATGTAGAGGAATGAAGCATAAGGTAGTACAGGGAGATACGTTGTATAAAATAGCAAAACTATATGGGATCAGACTCATTGATATTTTGAAGGAAAATCCATATGTGAATGTATATAACTTGCAGGAAGGGGATGAGATTTGTGTTCCGACTCAGCTCTACGAAGAAGAGGAGCGAAGGTATTATACAGTAAAAACCGGAGAAACACTTGGAACGCTTGTATCGCATCTTGAGAGTGATATCCATAAGATTATGGAATATAACAAAGAATTGTATGACATTTCCGTTCCGTATGGAACCATTATACGCATTCCCCCAAAGTAATTTATGTGTCGCAATCCATAGAAAAATGGAAGGCGACACATTCTTTTTTTGGTTGTGTTTTCAATGGGAATGGGCTATAATAAACAATGATTATGTCATGAAAAATACGATGTAAAATAAAGAAAAAGAGGTTAGGATTGTGAGCTTTTTTGCAAAGTTGGAACGAAAGTACGGAAAATATTCTGTGAAGAATCTGCCGGTTAAGATGGCAGTGGTAATGGCAATTGGATATTTCTTATGGGCGTTTATGCCGGATTTTGCGTCAAATCTGATTTTTTCGCCATACGAAATATTGGTAAATCATCAATATTGGAGATTGTTTACCTGGATTTTTTCGCCACCCGGAGAAATCAGTTTTATCGGCATATTAATGATTTTTTGCTTGATTTTGTTTGGTCGATATATTGAACAGGCGATGGGCACCTTTATGTTCAATATCTATGTGTTTGGTTGCTGGGCATGGAATACGATTATCATGCTTGGAATCAGTCTGTTTTATTTTGCAACACTTTCCAGTGCGGAATTTATGCTCTTTGGGCTTGCCAATCCGGGTATCCTTGCAATGTATTATTTTGATTACGGTATCTTCCTTGGATTTGCATTGATGTATTCAGATTCGACTGTTCTGTTTATGTTTGTATTGCCAATCCGGGCATTCTGGATTGCGGTGCTTGATATGTTGATGATGGCATACGAATTTGTCAATGCCGGGTCTTTGTTGAATCGTGGTTCCATTGTTGCATATTTGCTGAATTTCTTCATTTTTTACCTCATCATGGGACGAGGAGTAGGTATGAGGGGAAGTAATAGTAAATCAGCGCAGAAGAAACGTCAGAAAGAGTATGAACGTCGGATGCAAATGCTTTCCCAGCAGGTAAATGACGAAGCGCAGAGAAGAAAAAATGTTCAAAAAGGCGAAGTGGGTAAGCCAAAACATAAATGTGCGGTTTGTGGTCGTACGGAGCTTGATGATTCCACCCTGGAATTTCGGTATTGTTCAAAGTGTAATGGTGCGTATGAATACTGTAATGAGCATCTCTTTACACATGAGCACGTAAAATAATACGGAAGAAAACAGCTATATGACAGAAGACGGAAAGGGAGAAAACGATGATAGCTACATGTAAGAAGCTGGTAACAGATATTCAAAGAAAAAAAGAACCGGGTAAAGATATTCCGGAATATATTTCCTTGCTGAAGCAGCAATACAATTGCTATGCGACAGTAAAAGGTTGTATGAACTATTACACCATGAAAGAAGTTTGCGAAGAACAGCAGGATGCAGATATGGATGTATGTAGATTTTACAAGACATTGACGCAACTGCTCGAAAAGCATCTTTGCAAGCAGGAAGCGGTATCACAGGAATCCTTGGATGTGATTGACAAGCTGCGTAATAAGGTGGAATATAAGATGCATATCCTGACTGCATTTACCGATGGATATGAGTTGTATGAATATGTTTTAAACCGCGTGGAGGCCCAGGTGACAGGCGTGCTTACACCGGTTGATGCTTCGGATTTGTCTGAAAAGATGTTTCGATATGTTTTTTCAGAGGATGATACGGTTGTGGTGAACAGTAAGCTGCAGCTTTTGATGGGTCAGCTTCCGGTACGTATGACCAAAAATAAGTTTTTGGATATTTTGGCAAATACATTAAAGATTTATGAGGGTGGAGAGATATGTTCTGTCGATGAATTTGCAGACATGCTTCGCAGTACCATATTGCTTAAAAAGCCGGAGGGATTTGAGTCAGAATATCCATTTTTATATCAGGTTTATCATGATTTGGAGGAAGCTGATTATGCTGCTTTAAATCAGGAACAGTTTGAAGATTTGACGAATCGTTTACAACAGGCAGCAGATATCATCAACAATGAGGCATCCGCATTTATGCTTCTTCAGGAAACCATAAATGATATCTACACAATTTTATTGACGAAAGATGGTAGTCATGAGAGAAATTGTGAAGCAGTTCCGGGATATGTGGCTGCATGCAAAATCTTTCAGGCTTGTGTACCGGTAAGTTCCACAGAAGAACTTCCGGAAAGTATTATGGATGAGTTTTTCACTATCGAGGGTGTGCAGGAGCGTATTTATGAAGGTATAATGATATTGGAAACCATGATGGATGATATCCGGTTAGATGGCCGAGATGTGATAGCAAATGCACAGTTAGAAGAAGATTGGGACCGTTTGGAAAAGGCATCGATGTTGCTTTCTACCAGTTTGTTTGTAGATTTACAACAGACGCAGGAAGGAACAGGTGTTGCAGATCATGAATATATCACACAGTTGCAAACTACCTTGTCAGCACAGATAAAGGACGAGCTTTCATCACGTCAGAAAAAGGTTTCGCGTGGTATGATGAGCAAATTGCTTGCGGCCATGCCTATATTCATGAATACACAACAGGAAATCAAAGATTATTTTGACTATGTCATTCAGAATTGTAAGGATGACAGTGAATTAATTGCTTGTAATAAATTGATTTGTGAGATCATTGAGGAGTAGCTGTGAAGATAGTAGATGGTGTATACACATATGATATAAACCGAAAAAAGTGTGAGCAACTGACAAAGAAGCTTTTGCATGAAAAAAAGGTTCGTCAATTGTATCTGATTGTGTTGCCTTTTTCGGGCACCATCGTAGAGTCAGGTTTGTTTGAAATCTATGCATATAGCCAGCTGCAACAAAAGTTTTATCGGCAGTTTTGGGATGAAATCGTGGTTGTCGGTATGGCAAAGCGAAAAGAAGATGCCGCACAATTGGTGTTGGAAATCGTACAGGATATGTATGATTGCATGGGTGAAAATCTGGATGCAAATCAATTTTTCCTGCAAAAAACAGGAAAGTAGGAGATACAATGCTTCATGTTTTGTGGATGATATTGAAAATCATATTATGGATTCTTCTGGGAATATTGGGATTTGCTCTAATACTTATCGTGTTGGTTTTATGTTCACCGATTCGATATCGGGCAGCAGTTTCCTACCAGGGAGGTAAGAGTGTACATGCAGATGTGAAGGTTCGCTTTTTATGTGTGTCATTTCGCCTGTGCTTTGACCAGATGACGCAGAAGCTCGAACAGACGATTCGGATTTTCGGAATACGGTTTGGAAGGAAAAAGAGTAAAGTGTCAGAAGAAACAGAAATGGATGACATCCGGGAAAACGGGCAGGAAGAAATCCGGGAAAATACACACGAATCCCCTCGAGAGATTGTCGAAGAAGAAACCGAAGAAGTAGTAGAAAAAACCGAAGAGGTTGAGGAAGCCGAAAGCGCAGAAGAAACCGAAGCGGTTGAGAAAGTCGAACACGTAGAAGAAACGGACGATATCGTAGAAAGGTTACAGCCCTTTGATTGTTTCGAGGAGGATGAAAAAGAGGAAGCTTCTTCAAAAAAGAAGAAAACAAAAAAACGAGATTCTATACGTATAGTAATTTTGCGCATTTGGGATAAACTAAAAGCAATCTATGATTTCTTAGAATCCCATACTCCGGACAAAGTGATGGAGAAGCTTGAGGAAAAAACGAATGTTATGCAGAAAAAACTGCGACGGCTTCAAAAGTTTTGGAATCTGAAATGTACAGTCAAAACAAGGGCATATCTAAAACGTTATATTCCGGGTGTGTTCAAACACTTGTTGCCAAGAAAAATCAGTGGACGCATACATTATGGATTTGGAGATCCCTGTAAGACAGGTCAGATAACCGGCTATATGAGTTTGGTTCCAATCGTGTATCAAAAAAATTTGAGTCTGGAACCGGATTTTTATCAGAAGGTTTTGGAATTAGACATAAAACTGCGCGGAGCTTTCACAATAGGCTATCTGGCTCGGATTGTATTAAATGTGAATATCTGGCGCACTTTGAAAGCGGCAAAAAGAGTTATGAAAGGATAAACATAGAGTTTAGGAGGTATGAATGATGGCAAGTGATTTTAATCAGACAGTAGGTTCCCTGTTTAAGGGGATGGATTCTTTGCTAACTACAAAGACAGTGGTAGGAGAACCAACAAAGGTAGGAGATACAATTATTCTTCCTTTGGTTGATGTGAACTTTGGTGTAGGAGCAGGAGCATTTGCGAAGAATGCATCCAACAGTGCAGGTGGTGGAATGGGTGGAAAGATGTCACCAACCGCAGTGTTGGTAATCCAAAATGGACACGCAAAGATGATACCTGTAAAGCAGGGAGATACGGTCAGCAAGGTGTTAGATATGATACCGGATCTTGTGGATAAGGTCGGAGCATTATTGAACAAGAAGGATGAGGATGATTCTGAGGTGCAGGAAGCGATTGAGAGTTTGTCCAAGGAGGAAGATATCTAAAAAGTGAGTCTTGTCAGTCTGCCATGCACATACAATGAATTAAAGAGTCATTGTAAGAGGTATGTATGAGGGGCTTGTTGGGCTTTGCCTTTTTATTTATTGCAATTGGCATGATATTGTCGTGCTTTATCAGTGGTTTTTTTGAGTTTTTATTTATCACGATTTTATTGATTATGGCGTATATTCTTTTGTGCTGTAATTGCTAGTATAGCACATGTTTGATACAGGAGGATAAAATTGGCTGCAAAACAACAGGAATTAATTGATTTACTTCAGGGACGCCGGGTGTTCTTACAGACCCATAATTTTCCGGACCCGGATGCAATTGCCAGTGCGTTTGGCTTACAGAAATATTTGGAGCATTTTGATATTGCTTCAACGATTTGTTATGTAGGAAGTATTGACCGGTTCAATACAAGAAAAATGATGGAAACCTTTGGCATCAAACTCTACAGCTATGACGAAATTGCTGACATGAAAACAAAGGATTATATCGTGAATGTGGATTGCCAAAAACCAAACGCAAATACGACAGATTTGCCGGGCAATGAGGTGGCTTGTGTGGATCATCATCCGATTTTTATTAAGACAGATGATTACAAGTATCAGGATATTCGTATGACGGGAGCATGCTCTAGTATTGTTGCGTCCTATTTTCAGGAGGCAGGTATCGAGATGGATTCGGATGTTGCGACAGCATTGGCATACGGAATCAAGATGGATACTGCAGATTTGATTCGTGGAACGACACAACTCGATATCGATATGTTGAGTTTTCTTTACCGGTATGCAAATTGGGAGAAATTAAATAGCATGTACAGTTCGGCTGTTGAATTTGCAGATTTGAAAGCCTATGGAGCAGCGATTGAGAATATTGAGGTGGTTGGAGATGTTGGATTTACCAATATTCCGTTTGAATGTCCGCAGTCATTGGTTGCGATTATCTCCGATTTTATTCTTTCTTTGGATGTCGTTGATGTAGCCATCGTTTACAGTGTGAACCAGGAGGGTATCAAATATTCGGTTCGAAGCGAGCGTTCCGATACAGATGCAGGTATTTTGATATACAAAACGTTATTGAATATCGGAGCAGGTGGTGGACATGCTGCCATGGCGGGTGGATTTGTGCCAAATGAATCGCTAAAGAAAATTGGAAGCAATTATGACAGTAAGTTGAAGGAATTATTTTTAACAAATATTAAAAAAATGCGAGAGCATAAAGGATTGTAGTACAAGGGGTGTTGGCTATGAGTTTAAGTACGGATATGAGTGTGGAAGTTTTGATGAACTCGGATAATCCCGAAAAAGTGTTGCAAAACATGCAACCGTTTATTGAGCTTATGATGCACTACGAGTGTGCTTTGATGGAAATTGAGACAAAGCTTAAGGTTTTGAATACAGAATTTGCATCGCAATACAATCGAAATCCATTTGAATCGATACGGTGTCGTCTGAAAAAACCAATCAGCATTGTGGAAAAGATGAAGAAAAAGGGTTTGGATATTACGATTGAAAATATCGAGGCAAACCTGACAGATATCGCCGGAATTCGGGTGATTTGTTCCTTCCCGGAAGATATCTATACCGTTTCACGTCTGTTGACACAACAGGATGATATCAATGTGGTATGTGTCAAGGATTACATAAGAAATCCAAAGGCCAATGGATACCGCAGTCTGCATTTGATTGTGGAGGTTCCAATCTTTTTATCGAGTGAAAAGAAGTATATGAAGGTGGAAGTTCAATTTCGAACGATTGCCATGGATTTTTGGGCAAGTCTGGACCATAAACTGAAGTATAAAAAGGACAATCTCAAGCATCCGGAAATCATCGCACAGGAATTGAAAAAATGTGCAGATACCATTACGGCGATGGATTATAAGATGCAGGAAATTCGCAGTTTGTTAGAGTGAGTATGTGAAAGGAAGAAAAGATGGGAAAGCAGGTATGGAAACCGGGAAATATGTTATATCCGGTACCGGCTGTGATGGTGACAGTTGGTGATGGAAAGGGTAACGATAATGTGTTGACAATTGCGTGGACAGGTACAGTGAATTCGGATCCGCCGATGGTCTCTATCTCTGTCAGAAAATCAAGATATTCACATGAGTTGCTTACAAAAAACGGAGAATTTGTAATCAATCTGATTTCAAAGGATTTGTGTTTTGCCATGGATTACTGTGGTGTCCGATCAGGCAGGGATGAGGACAAGTTCGAGAAGATGCATTTGACAAAAGAAGACAGTGCCACGGTATCGGTTCCTTCCATCAAGGAAAGTCCTGTGAATATCGAATGCAAGGTGACACAGGTGTTAGAGCTTGGAAGTCATGATATGTTTCTAGCAGAAGTAACGGCAGTACGTGCAGATGAGGCATATATGGACGAAACCGGTAAGTTTGATTTAAATCAGGCCAATTTGGTTGCGTATTCGCATGGACAGTATTTTACGTTGGGCGAGTATGTTGGTAAATTTGGATACAGTGTTCAAAAGAAATAGAATCAGTTGACAATCTCCATTCTTTTCCGTTATGATAGGAACGACCAGTTCCCTTGGAGTGGAAGGGAGAAAAATGTATAGTAAAGTAAAAAGTTGTGCAGTTGCGGGTGTAGATGGACGAACAATCATGGTGGAGGCAGACGTACATGATGGTCTGCCGATGTTCACCATGGTTGGATATCTTTCTTCTTCTGTGAAGGAGGCTGCACAGAGAGTTCAGACCGCGCTTAAAAATTCTGGGTATCACTTGCCCGCAAAGCGAATCACGGTCAATTTATCCCCGGCAGATTTAAAAAAAGATGGTTCCGGTTTTGATTTATCGATTGCGGTAGCTGTGTTGCTAGCAATGGGAATTGTTTCGGAATATGACATGAATCATGTCATGATTTTGGGAGAGTTGAGCTTAGACGGAAGTGTTCGCCCAATTCGAGGTGTGTTGCCTATGGTGAATCAGGCTGCGATAGAAGGCTGCAAAATCTGTATCGTTCCAAAGAACAATACAAAGGAAGCTGCACTGGTAAGGCACATAGAGATTATCGGAGTGGATAGTCTTTTGGAATGTGTGGAGTATTTACAAGGAATCAGGAAGATTGAACCGGAAAAAACAACAAATCTATTTTGCGAAGAGGAATGTGAGTGTACGTCACTTGATTTTTCTGAGGTGAAGGGACAGGAAAGTATAAAACGTGGCATGGAGATTGCGGCAGCAGGATTTCACAATGTATTGCTTTGCGGTCCGGCGGGTGCAGGAAAATCAATGCTGGTCAAACGCTTGCCGGGTATTTTGCCCAGGATGACATTTGAAGAACAGCTGGAAGTAACCAAAATCTATAGTGTGGGAGGAAAGCTGAATCAGGAAGGGAGCCTGATTTATCATCGACCATTTCGTTCCCCGCATCATACGATTTCAGAACAGGCACTTGTGGGAGGTGGCAGGATTCCGGGACCGGGAGAGGTGAGCTTTGCGCATATGGGAGTGTTGTTTCTGGATGAATTGCCGGAATTTCAAAAGCATGTGCTTGAAGTGTTGCGGGAACCTTTGGAAGAAAGAAAAATCTGTATTTCCAGATTACATGCTTCCTATGAATTTCCGGCAGATTTTATGATGGTTGCTGCTATGAATCCCTGTCCATGTGGAAATTATCCTAGCAGTCGGTGTCAATGTACCCCAAAACAAATACAAAACTATCAAAATAAAGTCAGTGGTCCGCTTTTGGACCGTATCGATATACGCATGGAAGTACGGGCAGTGGGGCACAACGAATTGTTTGAAGAAAGAAAACAGGAGACATCAAAGCAGATTCGAAAAAGGGTTGAAAAAGCCAGAAGGATACAGCAACAGCGGTTTGTAAATGACAAAATAAGCTTTAATTCCCAGTTAGATGGAAAGCAGATTGAAACATATATCCGGCTTGATTATGAGGCACAGCAACTGTTGGAGGAACGTTTCATGACGAATCACCTGTCAATGAGAGGACTTCATCGAGTGTTGAGACTTGCCAGAACGATTGCCGATTTAGAAGACAGCGAGATGGTGTTACTTCCGCATTTGCAGGAGGCATTTTTCTATCGGAATGAAGAATTGTTCACCAGGGAGGTGGGAGTATGCGAAATCAGGATATGATGCACCTTTGGTTTGATGGAAATCCTGCCATTTCTTTAAAATTGCGTCAATATCTCCTCGCTCGTTTTGGGAGTGTGGAAGCACTGTATGAAATGGATGCGGCAACTTTGCTAGCGATTTCACAACAGGTCGGATATGAAGAGGCTGCAAACCGACTGTTAGAAAGAAGGAATGTTGGGTTCTTGGAGTCGCAGATGGAACGATTGGACAAACACCGGGTTACGCTGTTGTATGAAGAAAAGAACGCATATCCGGATAAACTTCGTCATATATACGATAGTCCGCGTCTTCTGTATGCTGTGGGAAAGTTGGATAAAAGCTTAGATTTTTATAACCAGAATCTTGCGATTGTGGGAGCGAGAAATGCGGATACCTATCATCGGGAGACGACCAGAGTGTTTGCGAGAGAACTCGCAAAAAATGGGATTCATATTATCAGCGGACTCGCGCGCGGCATCGACAGTGAAGCGCACATTGGATGTCTGGAGGGCAAGGGTTATACGGTGGCAGTGCTTGGCTGTGGAATCAATGTGACATATCCAAAGGAACACATCTCGTTGTATGAGCGTATCAAGGAAGAGGGACTTGTTTTGTCAGAGTATGGGCTGGATGTTGCGCCAAATCCATTTCAATTTCCTGCGCGAAACCGGATTATCAGTGGACTTTCGGATGGTGTATTGGTAACCTGTGCAAAGAAGAAAAGCGGCTCCCTGATTACTGCGGATTTGGCTTTGGAACAGGGAAAACAGGTGTATGCATTTCCGGGTCGTATCATGGATGCATTGAGTGAAGGAAACAATGATTTGATCAAAATGGGAGCTTTGTGTGTCACAAAGCCGGAGGACATTTTGCTAGACCTTTGGGGAGAAGAAAAAATGGATTTCGAACCAAGTAAGAATACCAAAGAAGAGGAAGATAAAAAAAATAATCTTGCACCTGAGGAAAAATTAGTGTATAGTTGCCTTGACTTAGACCCGGTGTTTGTGGATGAGCTTGTGAAAGCTTCCAAATTGGGGGTTTCAAAAACGATTAGTGTGTTATATGGTCTTGAAACAAAGGGACTTGTCAAACAAACTATGCGTGGATATTATATAAAGAATATTTAGAAAATAGATGAATTCCTGATTTTTCAGGTTCTTTAGGTTCTATAGAGGGTGGAGGATTAGCAAATGGCGAAGAATCTTGTAATTGTAGAGTCTCCTGCAAAAGCAAAAACGATTAAAAAATTTTTGGGAAGCAATTATGAAGTGATTGCTTCAAACGGACATGTAAGAGATATGCCCAAAAGTCAGATGGGAATCGACATTGCAAATGATTATGAACCACATTACATTACGATTCGCGGAAAAGGAGAATTGTTGGCGCAGCTTCGTAAAGCTGTGAAAAAGGCAGATAAAGTATATCTTGCAACGGACCCTGACCGTGAGGGAGAAGCAATTTCCTATCACTTGGTTGTTGCTTTGAAGCTGGAAAATAAAAATTACAAACGAATTACGTTTAACGAAATCACAAAAAATGCAGTGAAGGCATCAATCAAAAACGCAAGAGATATCGATATGGATTTAGTAAATGCACAGCAGGCACGTCGTGTCCTTGACCGGTTGGTTGGATATTCGATTAGCCCATTATTATGGGAGAAAATCAAAAGAGGTTTGAGTGCCGGTCGTGTGCAATCTGTGGCTTTGCGTTTGATTTGTGATCGGGAAGAAGAGATTAATGCATTTATTCCGGAAGAATATTGGAGCCTGGATGTGATGTTGTCACAAGACAATGGACTAAAGCCGGTTTGCTTCCATTACAGTAAGGATAAACTCAAGAAGGAAGAACTTGACCAAATCAAGAAGGATATTGCAAATCAGAGTTTTTCGGTTTCGGATATCAAGAATACAGAAAAGACCAAAAAACAGCCACTTCCATTTACTACAAGTACGATGCAACAGGAAGCCGGAAAGAAGCTGAATTTTGCGACCAGCAAGACGATGCGTATTGCACAGCAACTGTATGAAGGTGTCGAAGTAAAAGGTATGGGAAGTGTTGGTTTGATCACATATCTGCGTACAGATTCAACGAGAATTTCGGAAGAGGCAGATCAGGCAGCAAAAGCGTTCATAGCAACCCAATATGGGGATTCCTATGTCGGGGATGTCAGCCAGAGTGTATCCGGAAAGAAAATACAGGATGCGCATGAGGCTATTCGCCCTACAAATGTGGAGTTGACACCTGCAAAGCTCAAGGATCAGCTGTCCAGAGACCAGTTCCGATTGTATCAATTGATTTACAACCGTTTCCTTGCAAGCCGTATGAAGCCTGCAGTGTATGAAACCAAGACGGTTACAGTAGAAGCAGCAAAGCATAAATTCCGTGCAAGCAGTTCGAAGGTTGTATTTGACGGATTTATGTGTGTATATTCATTAGATGACGAGAAGGAAGAAAAAAGCCGGCTTACAGGGTTGAAGGCAGGCGCCTGCCTTGTTTGTGAGCAACAGGAAGAAAAACAGCATTTTACACAGCCACCGGCTCATTTTACCGAGGCGTTTTTGGTAAAGACGATGGAGGAGCTTGGAATTGGCCGTCCTTCCACGTATGCGTCTACCATTTCCACCATTATCGCGCGAAGATATGTGGTAAAAGAAAACAAGAATTTGTATGTGACAGAGCTTGGTGAAGCCGTAAATAAAATGATGTCGGATGCATTTCCTGCAATCGTAGACACAGAATTTACAGCCAATATAGAGTCGCTGCTCGATAGCATTGAGGAAGGACAGCTCGAGTGGAAGGTAGTGATTCGTAACTTCTATCCGGACCTGGAGAATTCCTTAAAAGAAGCGGAAAAAACATTGGAATCTGTAAAAATTGCAGATGAAGTGACGGATGTTCCTTGTGAAGTATGTGGCAGGATGATGGTAATCAAATATGGTCCGCACGGTAAATTTTTGGCTTGTCCGGGATTTCCGGAGTGCAAGAACACAAAACCACATTACGAGAAGATTGGGGTAGCATGTCCGAACTGTGGGCAGGATTTGGTACTCCGAAAGACGAAAAAAGGCAGAAAATACT
Organism: Wujia sp.; assembly: GCA_051879955.1. Classification (GTDB taxonomy): domain Bacteria; phylum Bacillota; class Clostridia; order Lachnospirales; family Lachnospiraceae; genus Coprococcus_C. The sequence continues at coordinate 52,977 of JBJENA010000078.1, read as the reverse complement.
ATGGATGTATTGCATATCCGGACTGTGAATTTATGTCTTGGTCTAAGCCATCGAAAACGGCTTGTCCGAAATGCGGAAGTTATATGGTCGAAAAGGGAAACAGACTTTTGTGTTCTTCACAGGATTGTGGATATTCCTGCGAGAACGGAAATTAAGTTTTTTGTTGTAGCATGTCGCAATATATGATAGAATAGCTACTATATGGGTACTCATATAGTAGCTATTTTATTGTTTTGAAAAGGATAGGAGGAATCTACATGATTACGTCAGGGATATATGATTATGTGAATATTCTGGATAAGGCCGCAGATGCTGCAAATCTTAGAAATGAATTATTAGCGAACAATATTGCAAATGTGGATACTCCACATTACAAACGAAAAGATATTGATTTTGAATCTGTCTTACAGGCAGAGTTAGGCGGAGAAAAGAGTCTGAGTAAAGCAGTAAAAAATGCAAACAAAGACCTTGAGACGCTCGACCCACAGATTTATACAGATAATGCTTCTTTATCCTATCGATTAGATGGAAATAATGTCGATATAAATACAGAAGAAGCGAATTTGGCGGAAAATCAGATTCGTTATCAGGCATTGGTGGATTTGATGAACCAGGAATTTGGCAGATATAAGTCCGTGCTCAATTCAGGTTCATAATGACAAGTGATTAGGAGGTATTATATGGGTGTTTTTTCAGCTATGAATGTTTCTGCAACCGGAATGACCGCGCAGCAAATGCGTATGGATATCATTGCAGAAAATATTGCAAATGCAAATACGACACGAACAGAAAATGGAGAGGCATACAGAAGAAAGAATGTTGTATTTCAGGAGAAAGATACAACAAGCTTTGACCACATATTGAGTGGGTATTTGAGCCACTATCAGCCAAACGGTGTGAAAGTGACAAAAATTGTAGAAGATCCGTCGGATTTGAGACTTGTGTATGAGCCGGACAACCCGGATGCAAACGAGGATGGATATGTGGAATATCCAAATGTAGATACAGTGACAGAGATGACAAACCTGATTGATGCCAGCCGCTCGTACGAAGCAAGTGTGACTGCATTTAATGCAGCGAAGGGGATTGCATCAAAGGGATTGGAATTATTTAGCAGTTAGGAGAGTAGCGTATGTCTGTAACACCGGTAAATCTGTATAGTGACGAGTGGACGACATTGAATGGAATTTCGTCCATGAACAGTCTTGGAAGTGCGCAAAAGGCGCAGGCAAGAGCGCAGCAAACAGGAGAAACAGCATTTGATACATTTTTAAATGCGGCTGTAAATATGTACAAAGAAGCAGACTCTTTGCAAAAGTCAGCCGAGTCTGCGGAGATGAGCTATGCCCTTGGATATTCAGATAGTATTCATGATGTCGCTTTGGCACAGCAAAAGGCAAATATTTCTTTGCAATATACAGTAAAGATTACAAATGCAGTTGTGTCTGCATATAAAGAGTTGATGAGTATGCAATTATAAATTAGGCGTACAGAACGAATGAAGTAGGAAATGATATGAGAGAATGGTTGAATCAGCTTCCGCAACGGATAGTTGAATTTTGGAAAAAGTATACTAGAAGACAGAAAACCTTGTTTTTCTCGGTGTTAGCAGCGGTATTGATTGCAATTATTGCTTTGGTTGTGATTTTGAACCGGACTACCTATGTGACTTTGTCTACATTTGAAGATACAGCAGCCTGTGCAAAGGCAGCCAGTTTGTTGGATGAGAATACGATTACATATAGGGTAAATGACGCAGCTACGAAGATTGAAGTAGACGAAAACCAGGTTTCAAAAGCGAGATTGTTGCTTGGTGAAAATGGAATCAGCGTTCGGACAGAAGGCTTTGATGTCAATAGTTTGTTTGATAATAGCTTTAATACTACAGATTCAGAGAAAAAATTGAAGGCAAAGCTGTATCTGCAGTCCTGCATGGAAACAGATATTGCGTTGTTTGAAGGTGTAAATAAAGCAAGTGTTACGATAAATCTGCCGGATAAGACCAGTACGATTTATGCAAAGGACGAGGAAGCAAGTGTCAGTATCATGCTGACAATTGGCGGAAATTACAGTGAAGAAAGTACAACAGCGATTGCTGAATACGCAAAAAGCTGTGTGGGTAATTCGGATACCGATCGTATTACAATCGTAGACAACAAAGGAAAACTTCTGTTTTCCGGCTCGAGCAGTTCTTCTGTTGTAAATACGGTGATTGCAGTAGAGCAACAGGTAGAAGAATATTATAACAATAAAATCTGGAATTTGATGGTGAATTCCGGTGTATATGATGAAGTGTCCGTTTCTTCGAATCTGGATGTCAACATATCGAAACAGGAAATTGAGAACATGGAGTATTATTCCAACGATGAAGACGACACGGGTCCAAAGTCTACGCACTATTATTATCTTGCTGAGAACACCGACGGAACGGGCGGTGTTGTAGGTACAGATGCGAATGGAGAGGAAATTACAGATTACAATTTGTTGGATAATGCGACTGGAGAATCTTCACTGAGCCTGCTTAAGGACACCTATGAGACAAGTTACACACGTACGGTTACAACAACACCGGTTGGTGATGTTGATATGAAGAATTCGAGCATGGCTTTGTATCTGACACGATATGAAAACTACAATGAAACCACCATGCAGGAACAGGGATTGCTTGAGGGCACAACCTTTGCAGAATATCAGGCTGCAAATTCCAACCCAACGGAGAATATCAATCCGGAGGAAATGGTAAACATGCTGTCAAGTGCTACCGGTATGAAAGCGTCGAATATCTATGTGGTAGAACGCATTGTTCCGGTCTTTTATCCGGCAGAGGAAAAGCAGATTCCGGTTCAGAGTATTCTGTCTATTGTACTTGCGGTGATTATTGGTGGATTGTTATTGTTCGTAGTATTCAAGAGCATGAAACCGGAAGAAGTGGTAGAGGTAGAACCGGAGCTTTCGGTTGAGGCCTTGCTTGCCACTACGAAGGAGAATCAGACCTTGGATGATATTGAATTTAGTGATAAGTCGGCAGCGAAACAACAGATTGAGAAGTTTGTGGACGAGAATCCGGAAGCGGTTGCAGCTTTGTTGCGTAACTGGTTAAACGACGATTGGGAGTGATAAGATGGCAGTTGGAGTAAATACACCTGTAGAGGTGACTGGAATTCAAAAAGCGGCAATTTTGCTGATTGCTTTGGGACCAGAGCGTTCTGCAAAGGTGTTCCAGCATCTGAAAGATGATGAAATTGAATCTTTGACATTGGAGATTGCAAACACCAAAAGTGTTCCTTCCGATTTGAAAGACCAGGTTTTGGATGAATTCTATGAAGTATGTCTGGCACAGCAGTACATCGCAGAAGGTGGTATTGCTTACGCGAAGGAATTGCTGGACAAGGCTTTGGGCGAAGATCGTGCGCGTGATGTCATCGGTAGATTGACAGCTTCTTTGCAGGTGCGTCCTTTCGAATTCGCAAGAAAAGCAGATGCCAGCCAGCTGTTGAACTTTATTCAGGATGAGCATCCACAGACCATTGCTTTGATTCTTGCCTACCTTCCATCTGCACAGGCTGCAGCGGTTGTGAGCGCTTTGGCACCGGAAAAACAGGCGGATGTAGCGAGAAGAATTGCGATGATGGATCGAACCAGTCCGGACGTCATAAAGGAAGTGGAAAAGGTTTTGGAAAAGAAACTGGCTTCTTTGGTAAATCAGGATTACACAATTGTTGGTGGTGTAGATTCCATCGTTAATATTTTGAATACCGTTGACAGAAGTACTGAGAAACATATTATGGAAAATCTCGAAATCGAAGAGCCGGAATTGGCAGATGAGATTCGTAGAAAGATGTTTGTGTTCGAAGATATTTTGTTGTTGGATAATCGTGCCATTCAGACTGTTTTGCGAGAGGTTGAAAACAATGAGCTTGCGATTGCGCTTAAGAATGCAAACGAAGATGTACAAAAGATTATCTTTGACAACTTGTCATCTCGATTGGCAAGTATGATCAAGGAGGATATGGAATTTATGGGTCCGGTTCGTTTGAAGGACGTTGAGGATGCACAGCAGAAGATTGTAAATATCATTCGAAAGCTCGAGGATTCAGGAGAAATTGTAATTTCTCGTGGTGGAGGTGACGAGATCGTTGTCTAATCTATTTAAATCCGGTTTTCCGGGTGTAAACACCATACAGGCGGAGCCGTTTGTGATTGATGCGAATAAACGTGTGATTGAACCACCTAAAAATAAAATCATACGTCCGGTTCCGAAGAAGGATGAGGATGGATTTGCGCAGGGGCTTGCAGCTACCGTAGAGGAAGTCGTGCCACCGGAAAACGAAGAGTTGCTTGGGGACGCGATGGAAAAAGCAAAGCTGATACAGGATGATGCGAGAGAGCGTGCAAATTCGATTATTGAACAGGCGAAGGAGATGGCAGAACAAATCCGCACACAGGCTTACGAAGAAGCATACGCAAAAGGCCTGGAAGAAGGGAATATGGAAGCCATGCGCAGAGCGGATGTGTACCTGGAACAATTGAACCGGGAACAGGAACAAAAAATCGAAGCTCTCGAACTGGAAATGTCGGAAAGCATACAGCAGACACAGTATGAAATTGTGGAGCTTGCCTGTGATTTGATAGAAAAGATGACAGGGATTTTGGTAAAAGATTATCAACCGGTTTTGTTGCATATGATTAATCGCGTGCTCAGTGAAGATGAGGCTTCCAGGAAGTTTGTAATCCGTGTTTCAGAGGACAAGTATGCTTATATTGCGGATAATCAGGATCGTTTGGATAAAGCGGCAAATCCGGGTATCAAAATCGAAATATTCGCAGATGCAAAGCTTTCGAGTGGACAATGTCAGATTGAATCCGATACCGGAATAGTTGATTTATCGATGGATGTCCAGGTTCGAAATTTGATTACGGCAATCAAACTGCTGTCAGAAGGAAATGAGAATTAGAAGGCTACATATGGAAAGATATGTAGCCTTCTTGTGTGAAGGATATATAAATGCGTAAAATGTTTGATATCGACAAGTACAAAGTGCTATTGGAGCGGGATTACAGCATCCATTACGGAAAGGTAAGCAAGGTGGTTGGATTGACAATTGAAAGTGTTGGTCCTCCTGCAAAGCTGAATGATTTGTGCGAGATTATCTCGAAGGATGGTAATACCCGAGTGATGGCAGAGGTAACAGGCTTTCGAGATAATAAGGTGTTGCTTATGCCATTTGACAGTGTAGATGGAATTGGACTGGGTGCAACGGTTCGAAATACGAACGATGTACTTCGGGTTCCGGTTGGGGAACATCTTTTGGGTAAGGTTTTAGACGGAATCGGACGACCTATGGATGGCAGTACACTGGAGGGAACCGATGCTTATCCGATTGATGCTGCATCACCGGACCCGTTGAAAAGAAAACTGATTTCAGAGATTTTGCCACTTGGTGTAAAGGCTGTTGATGGATTGCTTACATTGGGAAAAGGACAGAGAATTGGAATTTTTGCAGGTAGTGGAGTAGGTAAAAGTACCTTGCTTGGTATGTTTGCAAGAAATACACAGGCAGATATCAATGTGATAGCCTTGATTGGAGAGCGTGGCAGAGAGGTTGGAGAGTTTATAGCCCGAGATTTGGGGGAAGAAGGATTGAAACGTTCTGTACTCGTAATCGCCACCTCGGATAAACCGGCTTTGATACGAAATAAAGCTGCAAAGACAGCAACGGCAATTGCCGAGTATTTTCGTGATCAGGGAAAAGACGTGTTGTTGATGATGGATTCACTGACCCGTTTTTCGATGGCGCAAAGAGAGATTGGACTTGCAATTGGAGAACCACCTGTTACCAGAGGGTATCCGCCTTCTGTATATGCGGAGCTTCCAAAACTGTTGGAGCGCGCCGGAAATACGCAGGAAGGCTCTATCACCGGATTATATACAGTCTTGGTAGATGGTGATGATTTTAATGAACCGATAACGGATACTGCGCGAGGTATTCTGGATGGTCATATTGTGCTGTCTCGTTCACTTGCACATAAGAATCATTATCCGGCTATTGATGTGATGGCTAGTATTTCGCGTTGTATGAGTGCGATTGCAAGCAAGGAACACAAAACAGCAGCAGGAAAGTTGAAAAATGTTCTGGCAACATATGCAGACGCTGAGGATTTGATCAATATCGGAGCATACAAATCAGGTTCAAATAAAGATATCGATTATGCGATTACAAAGATTGACCGGGTAAACGATTTTTTGATGCAGGAAGTAGACAGCAAGTTCCTACTGGAGGATGAATTGCAACAATTACAGGGATTGTTTGAATAATCATAGAATCTGTATAATCGGAAAGGGAAAGATATGGCAAAGTTTACATATCGAATGCAAAATATCCTGGATATCAAAATGAAGATGGAAGAAACTGCAAAGCAGGAATATGCACAGGCGGTTGCAAACTTGCAGAAGGAAGAAGCGGTGTTGCAGGCCCTTGTGTTGCGCAGACAGGAGTATTATCATGCTTACCAGGATAGTATACAGGGAAAATTGGATTTTCTTGTGATTGAAGAGAATGCGAATGCAATGGATATTATGGATTTGCATATACAGCAGCAGGAAGATGTGATTCGTAATTGTAGTAAACAAGTAGAGCTTGCAAGACAAAAAATGGCAAAAGAGATGCAGGAACGAAAAATGCATGAGAAATTAAAAGAGAAAAAATTTGCTCAATTCTTAGTGGAACTCAATGAGACAGAAAAGAGGGAAACGGATGAAGTGGCAGGTTATATGTTCTTGAATACAGAAAAAGAGGGATAGGTTATGGCAAAGGATAAAGAAAAAAAAGGCGGAAATAAAGGAATCGGTTTTTTAATTGCGATTTTAATCCTTACAACATGGTTGTCTGTGATGTGTTTGTTGATTAAGTGTGATGTGGGAGGCTTTGGCAGCAAGGTTTTGCGACCGGTATTTAAGGATGTTCCTGTGATAAAGACGATATTGCCGGACGCGTCAGACGAAGAAATTGCGCTTGAGGATGACTATCCGTATGATAATCTGGCAGATGCATTGGCGCAGATTAAAGTGATGGATGAGACAATAGGAAACCGGGATGCGGAAATTGTTGCATTGAAAGACAAAAACGAGGAACTGCAGGAAGAAAATAATCGACTTTCTGCGTTGGAAGAAGAAAAAACGAAGTTTGAAGAGCAAAAAAATAAATTTTATGACGAAATAGTCTATGGAGAAACCGCTCCGGATACCGATACATATAAAGAATGGTATAATGAATTGGATGCGGAAAAAGCAGAGGCCATCTACCGGGATATTTTAGCCGGAGAACAGGTGGATAACAAAATCAAGGAAATGGCGAAGTCCTATGAAGCGATGGATGCCAAAAATGCTGCAGATATCATTACAAGCATGGGAAATGATTTGGATACAGTGGCTTTGATTTTGAATCAGATGAATGCAGAGTCAAAGGGGAAAATCCTGGCAGAGATGGAACCGGGTTTTGCGGCCGCAGTTACCAAGAAATTAATGCCTTAATTAAAAAAAAGGAGGTATGCGGATGTTGATAGGTATCCAAACCCGAGGAATTGGAAATGTGGATGTTACAACAGCTTCTTCAAAATCAAAAGCAAAAGATGAAAAAGCAGCAGATGCATTTTCGAGTCTGATGAATATCGCACAGCAATCTCAGATCACAAACGATCGTCCGTCAAAGACAATGGTTGAAACGGATTCTGAGATGATGGATGTGCAGGGTAAAACCACAAATGAGACTGATTCACAGCAGGTAAATAAAAATTACCAGACAAAGCAGAAAAAAGAACCTGATAACAAAGAAGGTGACAACAAAGAATCTGTTGATGGTGCTGTTTCCGGTGATGAAAAAAAGATTTCAACAGCACAAACAAAGGATAAGAATGATACAGAAGAAATCGGTAATCAGGAAACTGCCGTACTCGATGCAATTATGAATTTGCTCGGTGTTGATATGCAACAGATTGAAAGTTTTTTGCAGGAACAAGGTGTGACAGTGCAGGATTTGCTCAATCCGGATGTGTTGCAGCAGCTTGTGATGGAAGTAAAAGATGTCTCTCAGCTGGATTTGCTTACAAATGAGCAATTGAATGCACAAATCACAGAGATTATGAATCAGTTCGAAGAAGTACTTCAGGGTGGCAGCCTGGATCAATCCGATTTGCAGGATGTGGATTTTGTACAGACAGAAGCTGTGATGGATGATGGTGCAACAGAAATTCAGCTTGAAAATGTAGAATCCAAGATTCAGCAATCGGAAGAAGCAGTTGCTTTAGCAGATGAAAGCACAAATGTGAAACGGGAAGAAACAAAAGTTGATGACACGCAAAATGTACAGCGTACACAGAAAGAATCTGAAGGTTTCGTTCAGATAAAAACAGAGGATGGGACATTTAGTCGCAGTGGACAGCATTTTTCAAATCAAGGCCAGCATACAGACATGATGTTTCAATTGGAACAGGCTGTCGGGCAGGTGATGGATGTATCCAATGTGCAGGAAGAACTTGGAATGGCAGACTATCAGCCATTGGATATTGTTCAACAGGTTGTGGAACAAGTCAAGGTACAGATGTCTAAGGATGTTACATCTTTGACATTGCAATTGTATCCACAGGAACTTGGAAAGGTACAGATTCATGTAACGGAACATGAAGGTGTCATGCAAGCACGAATTATAGCAGAAAATGAGGCAGCAAAGCATGCGATTGAAACAGGCCTTTCGCTGTTGAAGGAAACCTTTGAGGATCGAAGCTTAAAGGTGGATGCGATTGAAGTTATGGTTGGCGCAGAAGAGTTTTTTGCAAATCCGGAAGGTCAAAATGACGAATTTGCACAGCAGGAGAAACAAAGGAATTTGCAAGGTGGTATTAACTTAAATGCGATTTCTGACGATGAAATAAGTGAGGAAGAACAGGTGGAAGTGGAGCTTATGAGAGCAAACGGAAACCAGGTTAGTTACAGAGCATAAACAGGAGAAAGGAGGACGATTATGGCGGTTGAATCAGTAGTAAGCGGAATCGCGAACACATCAAACAGCTATCAGGCATCTTCAAAGGGAAAGTCACAAAGTGGTGATTTGGATAAAGAAGCCTTTTTACAGTTGCTTGTAACACAGATGCAATATCAGGATCCGCTTAATCCGAGTGATAGTACACAGTATATGTCACAGTTGGCACAATATTCATCATTGGAAGCACAGATGAATATCAGTGAGACATTGGAACGTGGAAACAGTTTGAATCTCGTTGGTCAGTATGTAATCATGAATACAACAGATGCTTCCGGAGCAAGTAGCATGATTAGTGGTTTGGTAGAGTATGCGACGGTAAAGGATGGAGATGTATATTTATCCATCAACGATACCTACTATCCGGCTGAGGATTTGGATTCTGTAGTAGATTATGATTACTATCTGTATCTGCAAGAACATCTGAAAGAAGATGGAACCATCGATCAGGATGCGGTAAATAAGGGCGAAGCAGATAAGAATACAGAAGCACCAAAGGAAACGTAGGAAGACATGATTGGGAAGGAGAGGATGGCCATGAAGGCTTATGAAGCCGGATTTTTATCCATGACGCAGGCTGCAAACCTCTATTTAAAACAGGCAAACCCGATTCAACCGGTATCCGATACGGAAGAAGAGAACAGTTTTGCCAAAGTTTTAGAACAGACAGAGAAACAGTCTCAAGGCGTTAAATTCTCCAAACATGCCAATCAGCGGTTACAAACCAGAAATATTGAATTGTCCGATACGCAGCTTGAAAGATTAAATTCAGGTATAGACAGAGCGAGAACAAAGAAGATTCAGGAATCTCTGGTTATGATGGACAATCTTGCATTTATAGTGAATGTTAAAAACAATACGGTAGTTACCGCTATGCAGCAGGGAGAAGAGGATGCTGTATTTACAAATATTGATGGCGCAGTGATAGTATAAAGCCGGACCGTACAGGAGGCTTTTGTTCTCGGAATGACAGAAGAGAACAATCTAGAAAATGGAGGTCAAAAATTATGATGAGATCACTTTATTCCGGTGTTGCCGGATTGAAAACACACCAGACAAAAATGGACGTTATCGGTAATAATATCGCAAACGTGAATACAACAGGATTTAAATCAGCGCAGGTGCTTTTTAGTGATGTGTTGTATCAGACCACATCCAATGCAACCGGTGCAACGAACAATACAGGTGGTACGAATGCATCTCAGATTGGTCTTGGTGCAAAAACTGCATCGATTCAGACATCGATTACACAGAGTGGTTCTGCACAGACAACAAACAATACATACGATATGATGCTTTCTGGTTCTGCATTCTTCGTAGTAGGTCGTGGTGGAACAAATTATTTTACAAAGGTTGGTTCCTTTGGTGTAGATGGTTCCGGCTGTCTGGTAAATGGACAGGGATACCAGGTTATGGGTTGGCAGGTTGATCCTGATAATCCGACTCAGATTCGAAAGGATACCGTATCCGCATTGTATCCGGAATCAGAAGAGCATAAGGTATCTTCTCCGGAGATGACAACACAAGCCTATATGACTGGAAATATTGACATGACAGACCCGGATCTGACATCTGTAGATGGTGGTGTTATTTCTGTATCCATCTATGATTCGTTGGGGTATAACTACACAGTAAAATATAAATTGACACAGGATCCTGCCTATGATGATAAGTCCGTGTACAACCTGGAGTTGCAATCAATTAAAGATGCGAATAATGTGGAAATTTTAGGCCCATATAATGCTGAAAATGGCACGGGTGGTTACAGTGCTACGATGACTTATGAAGAAAAAGATGCAGCAGGAAATATTACCATAAAGCAAACAAACAAATTGCAGCTTAAGTTTGATGCCGATTCCGGTTCGTTTGTATATGCCGGTGCTGACGGTGCAAAGAATGCGACTTTGAAGATTACATCGAATGATCAGACAGTCAAAGGAGATGTCTTCCAATCAGTGATTAACGGACAGCAGGTTGATGGAATTAATATCGATTTTTCAAATCTGACTCGTTATGAATCCAGTGGACAGTCAACAGCAAAGATGGTGCGTGGTGCGACTGATTCCACAGGTGGTGGACGTTCCATGGGTAAACTCAATGATGTAAGTATTGATGAAACCGGTAAATTGTATGGCGTATATACAAATGGTGAGACTAAGCTGTTAGGACAGATTTCTGTTGCGACATTTGCGAATCCAATGGCACTTGAATCCCTGGGTAACAGTGTTTATGCAACTACGCAGAACTCCGGATACTTTGATGGAATTGGAACATCCATTGATGAAGATGGAGGAAAGATTTCACAGGGTGTATTGGAAATGTCAAACGTAGACCTTTCCGCAGAGTTTACAGAGATGATTACCACACAGAGAGGATTCCAGGCGAATTCGAGAATTATTACAACATCAGATTCCATGCTTGAGGAGCTTGTAAACCTGAAGAGATAATGGAATAATATAAAGTAAGAGTTGGGAGATTCTTTTATGAAAAATGAAAGATTCTCCCATCTTATTTTTTGTAGTCTTTTGTAGACATAAAATAGATATTATGCTATAATCAACCTAATTGTAATGTCGATAAATATGTAATCTGGTAAGCGAGGTTCGAAAATGATTGAAGTGACGAGATTAAAAGGTTCTAAAGTGATTTTAAACGCAGAGCTTATCGAACAGATTGAGGAAACACCGGATACCGTCATTACGCTAACCAGTGGAAAAAAGTTTGTCGTTGCCGAGACAGCAGACGATATTATGAAATTGGTGATTGAATATAAAAGAAAGATACATACAGTTTAGTAAGTGTGAACAGAGGAAGATAAAGTGGATTTAGCGTCAATAATTGGTCTGATAGTTGCTTTTGGCCTTATGATTTTCGGTATGGTAAATGGAAAGGGCATGGGCGCGATTCAAAACTTCATAGATCCGGCGTCTGTTGCGATTGTATTTGGTGGTACCTTGGGTGCTATGCTTGCGGCAAATCCGTTAAAGGACTTTTTAGCAGGTTTAAAATCAATGACTTTGATTTTCAAGACTCCAAAGTCTGATGAGACGGAAACCATTAAATCTATCATTGAACTTTCCAACCTGGCCAGAAGAGAGGGCTTGCTCGCATTGGAGGAATCAGCAAATTCATTGGAAGACGAATTTATGAAAAAAGGAGTCATGCTGATTGTCGATGGTACGGATCCGGAATTGGTACGTAGTATTTTGGAAGCCGAGCTGATAAATGTCGATGCGCGTCATCAGATGAATATCGGATTCTGGAAGGCGATGGGTGCTGCAGGTCCTGCCTGGGGTATGATTGGTACCTTGCTTGGTTTGATTAACATGTTGAAGGATTTGTCTGATCCGGATTCAATCGGACCAAACATGTCAATCGCACTTATTACAACTTTGTATGGTTCTGTACTTGCAAACTGGCTGTGTACACCGGTTGCATCTAAGCTACAGAAACAAAATGATATGGAAATTAAGTTAAAAGAGGTTATGATAGAGGGAATTCTTTCGATTCAGGCAGGTGAAAATCCACGAGTAATCGAAGAAAAACTGAAAGCCTTCCTGGCTCCGAAGGAGCGTAAAGGATTTGGTGAGGAAGGTGGTGGACAGTAATGGCCAAGAAAAAGGAACAACCGGCAGATGAGGGTTCACCGGCATGGATGGCCACATTTAGTGACTTGATGAATTTGCTTTTGTGTTTCTTCGTATTGCTGTTTGCCAGTTCTTCTATGGACGAAGGCAAGATTCAGAAGATCGCAGCATCTTTTGACAATATCTCCTTTAGTGTTATGAGTCAGGGATCCGTCTCTATGATTTCCGGAGATATGATGTCCGGTGGTGTGACACAGCTGGATAATACGAATTCCATGCTGACAAGTTCAGGACAAAATATTGATGGCAATACGGGCGATGAATCTGTAAGTGCATCTCCGACGGATGCGGAGCATTTATCAGATGCACAGCTTCAGGCTGAATATGAACGAAGAGGAGAACAGCAGTCTCAGGAAATGTATGAAGAAGTGGTTGAGAGTGCTGAGAACTTTGCGATTGATGACCAGATAGTGATTGATTTTAATGAACAATACGTAGAATTGGATTTGAATGGCTCGATTTTGTTTGATTCAGCTGCAGCGGATGTAAGATCAGATTCAAAGCTGTTTTTACAAAAAATAGCAAAGATTCTTGTGAAGTACAAGTATAATACGATTGAAATTGAAGGCCATACAGATAATATCCCTATTTCAAGCTCACAATATGCGAATAACAGGGAATTATCTGCAGAGAGAGCAAGATGCGTATATGAATACATCATTTCGCAAGAGCATTTTATTGACAAGAATATGAAAATTGCCGGATATGGAGAAAGCCAGCCGATTGCATCAAATGAAACAGCAGAGGGTAGAGCCAGAAACCGTCGAGTGGTAATAAAAATTTACAATAAACAGAATTCGAAATAAGGAGTATTTTGATGAAGAAGAATCTGATTACAGTTGTTATATTGGCAATATGTATCATTAATTTGGTGTTTAATATTTTATTAGTATTTGTTTTTATGCCATCTACAAGCAAAACAAATAAGCTGATTACAAATATTTCAGAGGTTTTGGATATTGAGATCGCCTCTAGAACACAGGATGATGTTGCGTTCGATGTAAGTAATTTAGATAATTATCAGTTGGAGCAGAGCAATCCTGTTAACCTGAAAAATGATGGAACCAATGATTTGCATGTTGTTCAGTATGGTTTGACTATCAGCATGGACAAAACAAAGAGTGATTATGCAAAGGTTTCGAAGGATATTCAGGCATCTACATCTCTTATTTATGATATGACGAGAGATATTATTGCAAGCTATACATATTCTCAGGTTACAGATGGTGAGAAGGTTACAAGTGAGATTAAAGAACGATTGTTAAGTGCTTTAAAAGAAACCTTCAATGCAGAGTGCATTTATTCTGTTAGCTTTTATAATTGGGTAGCACAGTAAAATAATCCAGGAGGTGGGAAAACGTGGCAGACGTACTCTCACAAAACGAAATAGATGCCCTTTTGAAGCAGCTGTCTACCGGAGAGATTGATGCAGATGATTTTGAAGACAGCCAAAGCGTCAAGGTCAAGGAGTATGATTTCTCAAGACCAGCCAAGTTTTCAAAGGAACATCTTCGTACACTTGAAATCATATTTGAACACTATGGACGTCTGTTGAGCAGTAATCTACCAGCCTACCTTCGAAAAAATGTTCAGGTGGAGGTTATGAATTCAGAGGCAGTTACATACTCTGAGTTTTCAAATGCTTTGTCCAATCCCGTGTTGCTTGGGGTAGTAAATATGTCCCCTTTAGCGGGAAATATCATTGTGGAAATGGCATCGAATATTGGATATACCATAATAGACCGGCTGCTTGGTGGCGTGGGGGAACCGTTAGATAAACTTCGGGATTTCTCGGAGATAGAATTATCAATTTTGAGTAAGATATTTACCATTTTGATTGACTTGTTACGGGAACCATGGGAAAATGTAGTTGAGATTCAACCATATTTGGAACGAATCGAGACGAATTCCCAGTTTGCGCAGATTATTTCACCAACGGAGATGATTGCAATTGTGACAGTCAATATTAACATTGGTGGAGTAGAGGGATTGATGAACATCTGTCTTCCGTATATTACTTTGGAAGATGTTATGGATAAGCTGAATACCAAATATTGGTTTTCTACTATGCAGGCAAAGGATGAAGTCAGCTATGCAGAGGCGATTGAGACAGCCATCAATCGTGCAGCAATTCCGGTATCTGCAGAGCTTGGAAAGAGTTCACTTACAGTATGGGATTTTGCTAATCTTCAAGTGGGAGATATCATTAAGTTAAATCGGGAAGTTGAAGATGAGCTTGATATATATGTTGGAAATATAGTAAAATTCAAAGCACTGCCGGGATCATTTAGTGATAATTACGCAGTGAAAGTAACAGAAATTATCAGAGAGGAGGAATAAAGAATATGGACGGAATGCTATCTCAGGAAGAGATTAACGCGTTATTAGGTGGAATGAACACTGATACTTCTTCCTCGTCCACAGGCGCTACAAGCATGACACCGGAAGAGACAGATGCGTTAGGTGAAATATCTAACATCTGTATGGGTACAGCAGCAACAACGCTTTATTCCTTGGTGAACCAAAAGGTTGTAATTACAACCCCTGTTGTAGAAATTACAAATTGGGATAAATTGACAGCAGAGTATGCAAAACCATGTGTCTTTATCAATATTCTTTACAAAGAAGGAATTGATGGAAACAATGTTTTGATATTAAAAGAAGATGATGTGAAGGTTATCACTGATTTGATGATGGGTGGAGATGGATTAAATCCGGCACCGGAGCTTACGGATTTGCATTTTTCAGCAATATGCGAAGCTATGAATCAGATGATGGGAAGCTCAGCCACATCTTTGTCTTCAATGTTAAATTGCAAGATTGATATTAGTCCACCAGATGCGGAACTCGTAGATATGGCTGGAAGTATCGATACTTCGAAAACAAGCGGCTTTTTGGATAAAGATTTTGCAAGGGTTACCTTCCGTATGAAAATCGGAGACCTGGTTGACAGTACAATCATGCAACTTTATCCAATTGAGTTTGCAAAAGAGCTTTATAGTAAATTTAGTGGCGGAGGTCAAAAAGAAGAGCCGGTTACACCACAACCGACACCGCAACCTGTAACTCCACCGCCAACGCCAACACCGGCCCCGCAGCCAGCTATGAATCAGGCGATGGGACAGCCGATGATGGGAATGCCAATGCAGGGACAACCGATGATGGGAATGCCGATGCAGGGACAACCAATGATGGGTATGCAACCTGACGTGAATGTTCAAAATGTTCAATTTCAGGCATTTAGTCCGATGATCAATCCTGTAATGCAACAGGAGAATATTGATTTGATTATGGATGTTCCACTCGAGGTTTCTGTAGTGTTGGGTCGAACGAGAAAATCGATAAAAGAGATTTTGGAATTTGCCCCCGGAACCATTATAGAGCTCGATAAGCTGGCAGGTGAACCGATTGATGTTATGGTCAATCAAAAACTGGTAGCAAAAGGTGAGGTTGTTGTAATCGAAGAAAGCTTCGGTATACGTATTACGGAAATTATCAAAGAAAAAGTATAAATTGAAGGAGTAATGATATGGCAAAAAGTATTTTGATTTGTGATGACGCGGCATTTATGAGAATGATGATTAAGGATATTTTAGTTAAGAATGGCTACAATATCGCTGGTGAAGCAGAAAATGGTGCGAAAGCTGTAGAAAAGTACATGGAGACAAAGCCGGATTTGGTTCTTATGGACATTACTATGCCAGAGATGGATGGAATTCAGGCATTGAAGAAGATTAAGGAGAATGATCCAAATGCAAGTGTTGTTATGTGCTCAGCTATGGGACAGCAGGCAATGGTTATTGAATCCATTCAGTCAGGAGCACGTGATTTCATTGTTAAGCCGTTTCAGCCGGATCGTGTAATTGAAGCAGTAAAGAAGGCAGTTGAGTAACACATGATGATAGGATCAATACTCTTATCCACAGGTTTTTCTGCCGCGTGGAGTATTGCCAAGCTGATATTGATTACGATATTGATATTAGTATTAGCATATTATTCGACAAGGTATATTGCAAAAATACAGAATCATACCTTGTCGACAACCAATATACAATTTTTGGAAACTCGTCGAATAGATGGAAATAAAATGCTCACAATCGCTAAGGTGGGTGAGCATTATTTGGCGCTTGGTATCGGAAAAGAAGAGGTGCATGTTTTGTGTGAATTGGATCCCGAAGAGCTTCAATTCTCTGAGACATTGCCAAAAAAAATCGATGATGGTGTACAGCAAAAAAAGAGTTTTCAGAATGTGTTAGATGGTTTGAAATCTAAAAATTCAAATGATAATAGCGAAAAGTAGGTTTAATAATGAAACTGAGAAGAATGCGTAAATATATATTATTGTTGCTTATTCCTCTTTTCTTTGTTGTCGTGTTTGCAAGCTCGACTTCTTCCTATGCAACGGGTGTAACACCTGATACGGATGTGGAAGAAAATCAGGGAGATAATATCTCGCCTGAAGATGAAGGCGTTTCAGTTGGTTTGACTTTTAATTCCAATCAAGATGAGACGTCTTTGGCCGGAACCTTGCAGATTCTTTTAATCATAACGGTAATTTCAATAGCTCCATCAATCTTAGTTATGGTGACCTCGTTTACGAGAATTGTGATTGTATTGCATTTTGTCCGAACTGCAATTGGTACGCAAAGCTCTCCACCTAATAATGTATTGATAGGGCTCTCGTTGTTTTTAACCCTTTTTATTATGAGCCCTGTTGTGGCACAGATAAAGACGGAGGCGTATGACCCGTTGGTGGCAGAAGAAATCACACAGCAGGAGGCTTTAGAACGAGGAGTGAAACCGTTGCGTGAATTTATGTTAAAACAAACGCGACAGGAAGATTTGCGACTTTTTATGGATATTGCAAAAATGGATACGGTTGAGAGTGCGGATGAGTTAAAATTGACGGTTATTATTCCGGCGTTTATTATCAGCGAGCTTCGTGCAGCGTTTATTATAGGCTTCTTGATTTATATTCCGTTTATTGTGATAGATATGGTAGTCTCGTCTGTGTTGATGTCAATGGGTATGATGATGCTTCCGCCGACGATGATTGCTATGCCTTTTAAGATTTTGTTGTTTATTCTGGCGGATGGCTGGAATTTGATTGTTGGACAGCTTGTCAATTCGTTTAATTTGTAACGATTTGGTAAGCTGAGAATTTTGAGGTGATTTGGTATGAGTACAGGAGACGTTATATCTATTACTGTGGAAGCGGTATGGCTGATTATAAAGTGCAGTGCTCCGATGTTGATTGTTTCATTGGTTATTGGATTGATTATCAGTATTTTTCAGACGGTAACATCGATTCAGGAACAGACTTTGACTTTCGTACCAAAAATGATTTGCGTTTTTTTGACAATTATAATTTGCGGAGATTGGATTTTGACTAATATTTTGAATTTTATTCAAGATATTTATGGTCGTTTTGGAGATTTTGTGAGGTAGTCAGGTATGAGCTTTACAGTCGCAACGCTTACGCTGGAAGCTTTTTTATTGGTATTTGCACGTACAGGTAGCTTCCTTGCAATCGCACCGATTTTTGGTGACAATGCGATAAATGCAAAGATGAGAATTCTAATATCTTTTTTTATTGCATTGACTTTGTTTCAAGTGGTTAAAGTAGATTTACCGGTATATGATTCCGTGCTTTCTTACTCAGTTCTTGTTTTAAATGAAGTAGTGGTGGGATTGCTGTTAGGATTTGTTTCCGGTTTGACTTTGAAGGCTCTCGCAGTGGCTGGAGAGTTTATCGATCGGGAAATCGGCTTTTCGATGGCAACCACTTTTGATCCAAGTGTAGGTATGGTGACCATCAGTGGAGAACTTTATAATAAGATTGTCTGCCTGGTGATTATGATAACGAATTTACATTATTATATTTTATCAGCGGCTGCACAGTCTTTTGAACTGATACCGGTTGGTCATGTACAATTGAATCCTGCTATCATATATTCGTCAATATTAAGTTTTTTGACTGAATTTTTTGCGATTGGATTTCGAATTGCGATGCCAATTTTTTTAGGAGCAACGATCCTGAATGTGATTCTTGGCGTGTTAGCGAAGAGTTCACCACAGATGAATATGTTTGCAATCGGTATGCAGTTGAAGGTATTTGTGGGGTTGACCCTTTTATCTCTTTGCATTCTTTATGTTCCCAATATTGCAAATTTCCTTATGGAAAAGATGCGAGAGATGATTAACATAGTGCTTGGAGGCTTATGATTTGCTGAATCGTAGATTTGATGATATGACGCTTGCGCTTCATTATGATTTGCAATTCTTTGCAAATGATGAAGGTGGAGAAAAAACAGAAGAACCCACAGCAAAAAAAATTGAAGATTCTCGAAAAGAAGGTCAGGTGGCAAAAAGTAAAGAAATCTCATCTGCAGCTATGCTTCTGGCTCTTTTTCTGTGTCTTCGTATATGGATTTCTTTTGTGAGTAATCGGTTACTAGAAGTCTTTTCATATTATTGGTCAAGAATTGGAGATATACTTTCTGAGGAACTAAATGATGTACGGCTATGGCAAATTATGTTGAGTGTAATTACATACATTGCAATTACAATTGCACCATTTGCAATCGTGGCATTTGTGGTTGCGTTTGTATCACAAAAGGTTCAGATAAAATGGATGGTTACTTCTAAACCACTGCAACCGAAACTCAATAAGATAAATCCGATAAGTGGATTTAAACGAATGTTTTCGAAGCAGTCCATGTTTGAATTACTCATTTCTCTAGTCAAAATTGTAATTTTTTCAGCAGTTGCTTTTTCGGTAATTAAGGATAATGCCGGAATATTTGTCACAGCTTACGATTTGCGTATTGAGGATTGTCTTGGTATTTTATTTGATTTGATTATGGAACTTGGAATAAAAATTTCCCTTGTATATTTGGCTATTTCACTCGGGGATTTGGTGTTTCAGCGTTGGAAACATAAAAAGGATCTTCGTATGTCCAAACAGGAAGTCAAAGATGAATATAAAAATCAGGAAGGAGATCCGAAGGTCAAATCACAACAACGCCAGCGTATGCAACAGGCTGCCAGAAGACGAATGATGCAAAGTGTTCCGGAAGCAGATGTCGTTATCACCAATCCGACGCATTTTGCAGTGGCGTTAAAATACGATAATATGGTGAATGCAGCACCTATAGTTGTAGCAAAGGGCGCGGATTATCTGGCTTTTAAAATCCGTGATTTGGCAAAAGAAAATGATGTAGAGATAGTGGAAGATAAACCATTGGCACGTATGCTATATGCAAATGTCGAAGTGGGAGATGCGATACCGCCGGAACTGTATCAGGCGGTTGCGGAAGTTTTGGCATATGTATATAAATTAAAGAACAAGGTTAGTTAGTAAACAACGAATTGTAAGGAGGTGAGAATCGTGAAGAAAAATGACATATTTTTGGGAGTGTATTTACTTGCTGCAATTATATTCATGATTATTCCGATTCCTGCCACCATGTTGGACTGGTTGATTTTATTCAACATTTCAATGGCGTTGATTATTGTATTTAATTGTTTGTTTACAAGTGAAACCCTGAATATGTCAGGTTTTCCGACTTTGCTTTTGTTTACAACTGTATTTCGTATTTCGTTGAACGTTTCTTCTACCCGTTTGATTCTTTCAACGGGTAATCCGGGTAAGGTCGTAGAAGTGTTTGGTTCCTTTGTTGGTGGTGGAAATCTCGTTATCGGTGCGATTGTATTTATTGTGTTGATTATCGTGCAGATGATGGTAATCAATAAAGGTTCTGAAAGAGTATCAGAAGTAACTGCCAGATTTACGTTGGATGCCATGCCGGGAAAGCAGATGGCGATTGATGCAGATTTGAACTCAGGCGCCATAGATGATAAGGAAGCGATTCGACGAAGAGAAAAAATACAGGAAGAATCGGCATTCTTTGGCGCCATGGATGGTGCTACAAAGTACGTAAAGGGAGATGCGACTGCCGGTTTGATTATTACGATTATTAACATCGTGGGCGGTATTGTGATGGGTGTAACCATGCAGGGTATGCCGATGGGAGAGGCTCTGAATAAGTATACGATTTTGACAATCGGTGATGGTTTGGTATCCCAGATTCCATCTATGTTGATCTCACTTTCAACCGGTATTCTGGTTACGAAAGCATCAAAAGAAGAAAATATTGGTGATATTCTGGTAGGGCAGTTATTTAGCATTCCAAAGGTATTGTTGATGGTTGGTATGACCATGATATTCCTTGGTGCATTGACACCTCTTAATTTCCTGTTTTGTGCCACATATGGTATCTTGTTTATTGTAATGTCTATGTCATTACGAGGAAAAGAAGAAACGGCGGCTATTAAAGAAGAAGTTGAGGAAGAAGAGGTACAGGCGGACGAGGTTCGCAGACACGAAAATGTGAATGCATTGTTACAGGTAGACCCTATTGAATTGGAGTTTGGTTATGGTATAATACCTTTAGCTGATGTCAATCAGGGTGGAGATTTGTTGGATCGTGTCGTTATGATTCGTAGACAGATTGCCTTGGAATTGGGCGCAGTGGTACCGATTATTCGTTTGAGAGATAACATTCAGTTGAATCCAAATCAATACATTATTAAAATTAAAGGGATTCAGGTTAGTGAAGGAGAAATCCTGTTTGACCATTATATGGCCATGAATCCCGGCTATGTGGAGGATGAAATTGTAGGTATTCCTACACTGGAACCAGCGTTCCATCTGGAAGCGATGTGGATTACTGAATCACAACGCGAACGCGCGGAATCACTTGGTTATACGGTTGTTGATCCGCCATCGATTATTGCAACGCATTTGACAGAGGTTGTAAAACAGCATCTTGATGAATTGCTTACTCGTCAGGATGTTCAGAACTTGATTGATAATATTAAAGAAAACAATAAAACGCTTGTGGATGAATTGGTACCGAAATTGCTCGGAGTTGGTGATATCCAAAAGGTATTGCAGAATCTTTTGAATGAAGGTATCTCCATTCGTGATTTGGTAACTATTTTTGAAACATTAGCGGATTATGCGGCAACGAGCCGTGATACAGATATTTTGACAGAGTATGTACGTCAGAGTCTGAAACGTGCGATTTCCAATAAATATTTTGGAGATGAGGAAAATGGTACAGTGGTAACCTTGGACCCGAGAATTGAGCAGATGATTATGGGTTCCGTAAAACAGACCGAGCAGGGAGCCTTTATCTCTTTGGATCCGGCAGTAACGAAACAGATATTGAAGGCGACAGAGACAGAAGTACAGAAGTTAGAAAGCAAGGGAGATGCTCCGATTGTTGTAACATCTCCGATTGTACGTATGTATTTTAAGAAATTAACTTCAGAGTATTTGCGTGATCTCATCGTTATTTCATACAATGAGATTGATTCCAATGTAGAGTTAAAATCGGTAGGAGTGATTACAATCGATGATAATTAAGAAGTACAAAGCATCAACTGAAAAAGAAGCGATTTTGTTGGCGAAGGAAGATTTGGGTCCGGATGCAATCGTTATGAACGTGAAAACGATTAAACCGTCTGGAGTTATGCGTTTATTTCGTAAATCAAAGGTAGAGTTGACAGCAGCGATTGACGATAATATAAATGAGACTTTTGTTCGACCAAAATCAGAAACAGCTTCAAATCCAAAGAACGAAGAAGTGGCTGCTGAAAAAGAACCGGAGAATGTGTTGTTCGGAAAAGCATTTGGGGATAACAAAGATAGCTACAGTGAAGAAGCGCAAAATGCGATAGAAGAGAAAATAAATAGCATCGCCAGATTATTGGAGCAGCAGATGCAGACAAGTGGCAAAAATGAACACTCGATAAAAGAGGTGGCTGATTCGGCAATTCAAAGCGGAGAGGCAATGAAAGTATCAAACAAGGATACTGAAAAAGAACCGGAAAAAACAGGCGGTAAGGTTGTTGATTTAATTATTAAACAATTGATGGACAGTGAAGTAAGTGAAGAACATGCAAAAGAAATTATTGAAGAACTCACTTTAAAGGATGACAAGCAACCGATTGATAATATATTGGCGAACGTTTATCAGAAAATAGTTTTGAAACTTGGCGAGATTCATACTTTGAAGGCAGGAGAAAAGAAACCTAAAATTGTGTTTTTTGTTGGAAATACAGGTGTCGGAAAGACAACAACCATGGCAAAGCTTGCATCCATGTGCATTTTGAATCAGAAAATAAAATGTGCCATGTTTTCAGTGGATACATATCGTATTGCTGCAATAGAACAGCTCAAGACATATTCCAATATTTTGTCTTGCCCGATGGAGGTTGTGTATACGCCTCAGGAAATGGCAAACAGTGTTGAAAAGTTCAAGGATTATGATTTGATTCTTGTTGATACAGCAGGAAGAAGTCATAAGAGTACAGAACAAAAAGAAGATTTAAAAGCGATTATTGATTCTGTAAAAGAATATGAACGTGAAGTATTTTTGGTGATGAGTGCGACAGTAAAGTATACGGATTTGTTGTCGATTGCCAATACATATGGAGAGCTTTTTGATTACAGTTTGATATTTACAAAATTGGATGAAACCAATGGATTGGGTAGTATCTTGAATTTGAAACTGGATACACAAAAATCTTTGTCATATGTAACCTGGGGACAAAATGTCCCGGATGACATTGGCGTATTGGACCCACAGATTATTGCGAAGAAGCTGTTGGGAGGTGGCAAATAATGGATCAGGCGTCAAAATTACGCGAAATGGTTCAGGCCAACCAGGAACAGACCAATGCGCGAGTGATTGCGGTTACAAGTGGTAAAGGGGGAGTGGGAAAGACAACTCTTTCCGTAAATCTTGCATTAGAGATGGCAAAAAAAGGAAAGAGAGTAGTGATTTTTGATGCTGATTTCGGATTGGCAAATGTCGAGGTTATGTTGGGAATCCGACCACAATATAATTTGTTGGATTTGATACATAATCAAAAATCAATGGCAGAGATTATCACAAAAGGACCCGAGGGAATCGGTTTTATTTCCGGTGGGTCCGGTGTGTCGGAGCTTGCCACTTTAGACACAGTCAGTATTAAGCGCTTGATATCAGAATTGGTCAAGCTTGATCAGATGTATGACGTTGTTATCATTGATACTGGGGCTGGAATAACCGATTCAGTTATGGAATTTGTAATGATGAGTCCGGAGGTTATTTTGGTTGTAACGCCGGAACCGACTTCTATTACCGATTCATATTCCCTGTTGAAAGTATTAAGAAGAAAAGAAAATTTCAATCCACTCTATAAAACGATTCATGTGGTTGCAAACCGAGTAGAAAACGAAACAGAAGGAAAAGAAATCTTTCACAAAATAAATACCGTTTCTTCAAAATTTTTGAATACCAAGTTACAATTCTTGGGAGCTATCCATGCAGATAAAAATGTGTCAATGGCGGTAATTGAACAAAAACCTTTGATACATGCATATCCCAATACGCTTGCTGCGAAAGGAGTTTTCCGGCTAGCAGGTAGTTTGATGGAAGAAACGGAACAGGAATATAAGAAAAAAGATGGAATAGCCCGTGTTTTTATTGATTTTTTCCGTTCAAAGAAACGCATAAAATAACGAGGATGGTACGATGGGAATAGCAATAGGAAATAAAATTGAATTAGTTAGCTTGGAACAAGTAATTAGAAATGACCAAAATAAGAGAGTTTATGTAAGCAAAATCTTCGATATTTTGCCTGGCGGAAAGTTGCAGATTGCTATGCCGATTTATGAAGGTCGAATTGTTCCGCTGGAAGTAGATAATAAGTATACGGCATGCTTTTACACGGAACGGGGACTTTTGCAGTGTAATGTTGTGGTTGTCTCTCGTTACAAAAGTGGAAATTTGTTTTTCCTGGATGTTTTGATGCTTGGTGAGCTTCAAAAGGTACAAAGAAGACAATTTTATCGATATGATTGCAGAATTGACTGCAAAATTCGAGTCGTATCTGATTATGAATATGAAACAGGGATTCCGGAGGATCTTTCGATTCCGGAGGATGAGTTGCCAACCTGGCAGCCGGGACGTATTTTAGATATCAGTGGTGGTGGAGCCCGTTTGGTTGAAAAACAGGATTTAGAACGAAATGAAGTTGTGAAATTGAAATTTACAGTTTCGATTCTGGACGAGGTTCTTCGTTTTCAATTATATGCGCGCATTTTATCAAGTATTGGTATTCAGGGACGTGCGATGTATGAACAACGTATGGAATTCTTAAAAATCACACAGGAAGAACGAGACAAGATTATTCGTTTTATTTTTGAAAGCGAAAGAATGGCAAGAGCGAAGGAAAAAAGGTTGTAGATGAAAAAAATATTACTAGTTGATGACTCTGCACTCATGAGAAGAGTTATGTCTGATATAATAAAAGAAATTGATGGATATATGGTTGCATATACCGTGACAAACGGTGTGCAGGCATGCCAGATTCTGGAAAGACATGATGACGTGGATATTGTCATGACAGACATAGATATGCCATACATGAATGGACTGGAATTGTTGCAAAGGGCGAAGGAAGAAGCTTGGAATCCTGCGTTCATTGTATTTAGTTCCAGACAGGATGAGCAATCTGTTTTAAATGCACTTGATTTAGGCGCCATTGAATTCATCAAAAAACCACAATATCTTTCAAAGCAGAGAGAGAGTTATGCCGGAAAAGTAAAGAAAGCACTGCAGATGGCCTCCGATGTCATAGAGAAATCGAAAAGTCATAAATTATCGAAAGCTCAGACATCGATGCTGGCTAAAAAGCACAAATTGCTACCGGATGGCACTGGTGTTCACCGTTTGGTTGCAATTGTATGTTCTACAGGTGGTCCCAGGGCGTTGCAGTCACTTCTTCCAAAATTGCCGAAACAGCTGGCTGCACCGATTCTTATTGTCCAACATATGCCGGAAGGTTTTACAAATTCTTTGGCATTGCGGCTGAATGAACAGTGTGCTTTAACTGTGAAAGAGGCAGAGGAAGGCGAAAAAGTGAGAGCAGGTGTTGCATATCTCGCAAGGGGAGGTAAGCATCTGATTGCGAATCAGGAGAAAAGCAAGGTGGTGTTGAAGTATCAGGATACTCCACCGATTGGAGGCTTGAAACCCTGTGGAAACATTATGTTAAAGAGCTTGTCCGGATTGCCGTATGATGAAATTGTATGTGTAGTTTTAACAGGCATGGGTGCAGACGGCACAAAAGGAATTCTTGAACTTGAAAAGAGCAAACCGATTTACGTTGTTGCACAGGATGAGAACAGCAGTACCGTATATGGAATGCCGCGTGCGGTATACGAAGCAGGTGTATGTGATAAGGTTTGTGACTTGGATGATATTGCAAACGAGATTATTAAGAAAGTAGGGGTGTTATAGATGGATTTAAGTCAATATCTTGAGATTTTTATTGATGAAACAAAGGAACACTTGCAGACATTGAATGATCAGGTTTTGATTATGGAGTCTGAGCCGGAAAATGTAGATACAGTGAATGAAATTTTCCGTGCAGCGCATTCGTTGAAAGGTATGGCAGGTACCATGGGCTTTAAGCGTATGCAGCGTTTGACACATGATATGGAGAATGTATTCTCGGAAATTCGAAATGGCAAGATGAATGTCAATGCGGATTTGGTTGATATCGTATTTAAGTGTTTGGATGCGATTGAAGGATATTTGACATGTATTATTGAGTCTTCGGATGAAGGTACTGAGGATAATGATGAGCTGATTGAACAGTTGAATGCGGTTCTCACGAACGGATTGGCATCAACAGGAGAGGTTAAGGAAGAGGAAAAAGCACCTGTAAAGAGTGAAGTGGCAGCTACGGAAGAAGGAGATGCCCGCAAAAAGTATTTGTCTATTCCGATTGCAGATTTTGAAAAGAATGCAATGGCAGAAGCAAAGGCGCAGGGAAAACATGTATTTGCGACTACTGTATATGTTCAGGAAACCTGTCTGTTAAAAGCAGCCAGAGCATTCCTTGTTTTCAAAGGACTGGAAGGTAAGGGAGAGATTATCAAGTCGGTTCCTAGTGTGCAGGATATTGAAGACGAAAAGTTTGATTTTGATTTCTCTATGTTCATTATCTCAGATAAGTCTTTAGAGGAGATAAAGAAAGCGATTGAAAATGTATCTGAAATTCAGGAAGCGGTGATTGAGGAATTTGAGATACCAACGCAGGTAGAGACAACAGAAGTACATGAAGAAGAAAAGAAAGAAGTAACAAAGCAGGAAGAAAAAACAAGTACAGCTGCAAAGAAGGAAGAAAAGAAAGCTGCTCCTGCAAAGACCAATAAGCCGGTTGTCAATCGTTCTGTCCGTGTAGATATTGAAAAGCTCGACGACTTAATGAATCAGGTTTCAGAGTTGATTATTGCAAAGAATGGACTTGCATCAGTGACAGGAACATTGCCTTCGCAGAATCAGTCATTCCATGAGCAGATTGAATATTTGGAGCGGATTACTACGAACTTACATGAAAGTGTCATGAAGGTTCGAATGGTTCCAATTGAAAGCGTTGTAAACAGATTCCCACGTATGATTCGTGACTTGTCCAAGAAATTGAACAAAGAGATGGAACTGATTATGACAGGTGAGGATACAGAACTTGACCGTACGGTTATCGATGAAATCGGTGATCCACTTATGCATATGCTTCGAAATGCAGCAGATCATGGATTAGAGTCAACGATTGATCGTTTAAAAATCGGAAAGCCAAAGGTTGGTACGATTCGCTTGGATGCATATCAGGATGGTAACAATGTTACCATCGAGGTGTCTGATGATGGTGCGGGTGTTGATGTAGAGAAGATTAAGCGTAAGGCATTGGAAAAAGGTCAGATTACAGAGGAACAGGCTGAGTACATGTCTGACAAAGAGGCAGTAGATCTTTTGTTCTTACCGGCATTTTCTACAGCAGAAAAAATTTCAGATGTATCCGGACGTGGTGTTGGCTTGGACGTTGTTAAAAACAAGATTGAAGGTCTTGGTGGAGATGTAGAGGTTGTGAGCCGTTTGGGTGAGGGAACAACCTTTATTGTCAGATTACCACTTACCTTGGCAATTATCCAGGCATTGATGGTAGAGGTGTCTGGTGAGAAGTATGCGCTTCCGTTGAATTCTATTGTGACAGTAGAAGAAATTATGCCGGAAGACATTAAATACGTACATACTAAGGAAGTAATTAACTTACGTGGAAGCGTAATTCCACTGGTTCGCTTGAATGAAGTTCTTGATATCGAACCGCTGGAAAAGGACGAAGAAGATATGGATGATATGGGCGAGATTGCTGTTATTGTCAAGAAGGGTGATAAGCAGGCAGGTCTTGTGATTGATAAGCTTCTTGGACAGCAGGAAATCGTTATCAAGCCACTTGGAAAATATATTCGTGCGCCGAAGCTGATTAGTGGTGCGACCATTTTGGGTAATGGTGAGGTTGCGCTTATTATTGATTCGAATACATTGGTGTAATGGAGGTGCAGATATATGGATGCAAATGTAGCAAGTAACAATTCAAAACAATATATCATTTTGAAATTTGACAGTGAGCAATATGGGCTTGATATTTCTTATATCGACAATATTGTAAGAGTTCAGCCGATTACACGTGTTCCGCATGCACAGCCATATTTTTTGGGGATTATTAACCTGCGTGGAGAGGTAGTTCCGGTTATGAGCATGCGCCGCAAGTTTGAATTGCCGGATAAAGAGAACACAAATGCTTCCAGAATTTTGATTTTGAAAGTGGAAGGAAATGCCAAGATTGGTATTTTGGTAGACGAGGTACGTGAGGTTGTAACACTTGAGGAAGAACAAATCGAGCAGGTTGCTGCAGAATCGGAGGCTCGTTCCTATTTAATTGGTATTGGAAAATACAATGATACATTGATTTCCCTGTTAAATATTGCAGGATTGATTTGTGATATCGATACAGAGGTTTAATGAAACCGTAACAGATATGGAAAGGGGAGAACATTATGACTGATAGATTACCTGAACAGGTTGCGAATGCGTTAACAGAATTAGGAAATATTGGTGCTGGCAATGCAGCAACGTCGTTGTCTGTCATGTTGTCCTCTAAGCTGACTATGACAGCTCCAACCGTTTCTCTTCATGACTTTGACGAATTGGAGAATTCACTTGGAGGAGCGGAGTCTACGGTGTTAGGTGTTATGACACAGCTGCAGGGTTCCCTGGATGCTATGCTTTTGTTTGTCATAGGAATTGAGGAGGCACAGCATTTGGCTACTGCAGTATTGAACCAGCCGACTGATTGGAAAAACGAAATGGGGATGTCAGCAATTTGTGAAGTTGCGAACATTTTGATAGGTTCCTATGTGGCATCTCTTGGTAATCTCAGCAATATGGAATTAAGATATTCACAACCACAGGCAGTGGTTGATATGGCTGGAGCGATTTTGAGCATTCCTTGCATAAAATTTGGTGCGGTCAGTGATAAAGCCTTACATATTGATTCCGGTTTTGTGGTTGATGGAAAAGAGATTCATGGGGTTATCATGCTGGTTGCGGAAATGCATTCCTTTGATCAGCTATTACAACAGCTGGGAATTGGAGGTGCTGAGTGAGTATGATTATCCGTGTAAGCATAGCAGATATGAAGCTGTGTTCAATCCCGGATAAGATTACGACGATTGGACTCGGTTCCTGTGTAGGGGTTGTGTTATATGATCCGACGAAACCGGTTGCAGGAATGGTTCATATTATGCTGCCAGACAGTACAAAAATCCGACAGAATCAAAACTTATTAAAATTTGCAGATACCGGTATTGAAGTATTGGTCGAAGCGTTGGAAAAAGCAGGTTTGCAACGAAAAAAACTAAAGGCAAAAATTGCCGGTGGTGCAAAAATGTTCAAGTTTTCTTCTGATTCTGTGGTAGGAAACGTCGGAGAAAAGAATATTATTGCGGTAAGACAGAAGTTGGACGAATTGCAAATTCCGATTATCGCTGAAGATGTGGGAGAAAACTATGGTCGTACCATATTATTTGACCCACAGACGCAGGAGTTGACTGTCACAATGGCGGGGAATATCTCTCGTGTGATATGAATGGAGACATAAGAATTGGATTATAAAGAAAAATGTAAAAACGCAAGAGCGTTTGTTGTTCTTTTGGCAGCACTCATTACGTGGTTGTTAAATATGAAGTACAAACGGGATATGCTAAAATCACTGATTATTCTTTTGATAGTCATTATTGTATTTTATGTTTTATCGACTATCGCATTGTATTTTATCGACAAAATTCGCAATATGGAGGTCGTTACAACACTGGATTTGCCTAAGTCGCAGGAAGGCGAGGAACAGGAAACGACAGAAAATACAGAGGAGAATACATAATAAGGGGTGTTGCTCTCGATGGCAATTATTGATAAGAAGGAACGTTTATGGATAGAATATAACAACACAAAATCGAGTTCTGTCCGTGAGTCGCTCATAATTGAATATGTACCGCTTGTAAAAGTAGTTGCCGGTAGATTAGCAGTATATTTGGGATCCAATGTGGAGTATGATGACTTAGTGAGTTATGGAATCTTTGGATTGATAGATGCAATTGATAAGTTTGATTATGGTAAGGGTATAAAGTTTGAAACATATGCAAGCTTACGTATACGTGGTGCCATATTAGATCAGATTCGCAAAATGGATTGGATACCAAGATCGGTACGTCAGAAACAAAAGGCGATTACAGAAGCAGCGAAGAAGCTTGAGGCGATGGTGGGTCCGCATTATACGGATGCACAGATGTCTGTGGAATTAGGAATTACAGAAGAAGAATATGCAGTGTGGCTTGCCCAGACAAATGTATCCAATATTTCTTCTTTGGATGATTTTATGGAGCAGGGCAATGATGTACGTAGTTCAGGATTAGGATATGGAGGGGCTTCATTTAATCCGGAAAGCCAGGTCGTGAAAGAGGAATTAAAAAAGCAATTGACATTGGCATTATCTGCGCTTACAGAAAAAGAAAAGAAAGTAGTGTTATTATATTATTATGAAGATTTGACCCTAAAAGAAATTAGTAAAGTAATGGAGGTATCGGAATCCAGAGTATCTCAGCTTCATTCAAAAGCACTTGTGAAGATGAGAGGATATTTAGGCGACAACATGGCTTTACTGATGGGCTAGAAGAGGTGTGTCTATGAGATATAAAAACTCATTTTTTCGGCTAAGAATACGAGAAGATGGAACTTATCTCAATGTGTTCCCGCCGATGGATGGTGGTAAACGCCTGGAAATAAATGAAATCATGGATTTTATGGACAAGAAAGGTTGTTCGGATTATCGTGTCGATGCATTAAAAAAAGCATTGGATTTGATGCAGGATAAACCATTACAGATCAAGGTAAGTGATGTACCGATTTCAAGTTATAATGAAAGTGCAACGATTACAGTTAGTCGGGATCGTATGAAAGCAACGATTCGGTTTTATCCACCATCTTCAGGTGGACATATCATGTCCGAACGTGAGATTCGTGCAGAGCTTGCCAGAGAAAAAATTGTACATGGTATTGATGAGCGCATGATACAGCTTTTTTTGAAAAACAGACAGTATTGTGTGAATTTTGTGATAGCACGGGGAACCGCTCCGGTTCGTGCAAAGGATGCAAAAATTGAATATTGTTTTGATACAAAACCATTGGCAAATCCGAAAGTGTTAGAGGATGGTAGTGTTGATTTTCATGCCTTGAATTTATTTTCAACGTGTAAAAAGGGTGATATTCTTGCACGATTAATTCCGCACGAGGACGGAAGTCCGGGGATGGATGTGCTTGGTCATACCATGAATCAAAACCGTCCTAAGAAAAAGGTTTTAAAGCATGGAAGAAATATCAGTGTATCCGAGGATGGATTGACATTGGTGAGTGAAATTGATGGAAATGTTACATTGGCAGACGGAACAGTATTTGTGTCAGATACCTACAATGTTGCTGCAGATGTGGACGCATCTACGGGAGATATTGAATATGAGGGAAATGTCATGATACCGGGAACAGTGAGAACCGGTTTTTGTGTGAAAGCCAAGGGTGATATTGAAGTCGGTGGTGTCGTAGAAGGTGGAACCTTGATTGCCGGTGGCAATATTGTAATAAAACGTGGCGTGCAAGGTATGGGAAAAGGAAAGCTGGTTGCAGGTGGAGATATCTGTGCGCATTTCTTTGAAAGTGCCAATGTGTGTGCGCAGGGAGATATTAATGCCGGTTCGATTTTACACAGTGAAGTAAAATCCGGTGGCAAAATTATTATCAGTGGTAAAAAGGGATTCATTGTTGGTGGAGAAATCTTGTGCGAGTCTTATGTAGAGGCGAACAGCATTGGAAATAAGATGGAAACGCAGACAATTCTCAAAGTCGGTGTAAAACCGGAGTTGTATGAAGAAATGAAACATCTGGTTACAGAAGTTTCGGACCTTAAGAGTCAGATTGAGGAGAATTCTTCTTACCTGAATGTATATAAACAAAAATTAAAACGTGGAAATAAACTGAAACCTGAGAATGTCAAACAAATCAAAATATACACGGAACGATTGGAAGAATTATCTGAAGAGTTTGGTGGTAAAAATGAGCGTTTGATGGAAATAAGAAGGATTCTTAGTGAAGGAAAAAAAGGAAGCGTTAAGGTTTTCGGAACAGCCTATCGGGGTGTGATTATGTTTATTTCCAGTCAATCCTATGCAGTAAAGGATAAGGAAACTCATAGTTTGTACAAGATTACAGATGGTGTTGTAAAACCTGTAAGTTATTGATATTATGAAAATAATGTGGATTATGCGAGGAGGATGTATGTATGATTTCACCGATTATAGCAGCGCAAACTGCAACACCAATTGCATCTGTACAACAGCATAATGATGCACAGGGAGTGCTTCAGAGCCAAAATGCATCCAAGGAGATGCAGAAAGAAGAACAGGAAGTACGAGAAACGGTTGTGCATAAGGATGAGGCAGCGTATTATGAGCATAATCCGGATGCAAAAGAGGAAGGCAGAAACAAATATCAAAACCTGTATTCAAATAAGAAGAAAAAGCCAAATTCCGGTACGAAAGAAAAGGATGAAGGCGTTCAACGAATCAATATTGATATAAAATTATAAAGGATGAGGTAAAAAATATGTCAGGAACAGTGATTGTATTAATGATTATTGGTGTAGTTTTCATTGTGGTAAGTTTTATGCTTACGGAGAAGATGGAAGAGGAGAAAGAGTTGGAAACTTCCATGGTGCAGATTCCGAAGGAGTTAACACAAGAGCAAAAGGAAAAGGTTGACAAGCTCTTGCAAAGCTATATGGATGAGCAGGTAGATGGAAAGCTGACAGATATTGAAACAAGATTGTCAGAAATTGTGAACCAGAAAACGTTGGCACTTGGAGATTATGCGGTAACAGTGAACGAAGAAATTGACCGTAATCATAAGGAAGTTGTATTCTTGTATGATATGTTATCCGAAAAGCAAAAAGATATCATGACAACTGCGAATATGGTGGATGATTACAAAAAAGAAGTAGAAACAATGGTTCAGCATGGAACCGCTCAGGTGGTTTTAAATCAGGAACCGGTTGAGGAAGATGTGCAGCATCTGCAGACAGAGGAGGAAGCAATGGAGGAAGCCATCAAGGAGATGGAAGAAACTCCTGTATCGGAAGATCTTGAAGCAGAGCTTGCAAATGTTGATAACAAAGACATGATTTTAGAAATGCACAATTCAGGTTTAAGCATCTTGGAAATTGCAAAACATCTTGGATTAGGTGTTGGTGAAGTAAAGCTGGTTGTAGATTTATATCAGGGAGAAGCGTAAGATATGAAGAAAAAATATTTTTACAGAGGTGTAGGTGCCGGTGTAATCTTTGCAACAATCATTATGTTAGTTGCTTATATGACATCTGGTGGATACAAAATGAGTGATGAGCAGGTTATAAAAAAAGCGGAAAGCTTAGGCATGGTAAAAAAAGAAGCAATCGCTTCATCGACACAGGAAATTGATACAGAAGCTGATTTGATCAGCAAGGTCGATGCTTCGGTGAGTGATGATTCCAAGGAAACAACAGAAAAGACCACGGAAGAAACCACTGAGGAAACCACAGAAGTAACAACCGAAGAGCCAAAGGATACAGAATCTGCTTCAGATTCAAATGAAAAAGTTACGATCACAGTGAGTGGTGGTATGAGTTCAGAGACCATTTCTGCTTTACTTGAGGATGCAGGTGTGATTAAGAGTGCAACAAAGTTCAATGAATTTTTGGTGCAGAAGGGCTACGATAAGAGTCTGGAAACAGGAACGTTCCATGTTAAGAGTGGAATGAGTGATGAGGAAGTTGCAAAAATCCTGACAACAAAACAGTAAAATATAATAAAAAAAGTGCTTGTAAGCACTTTTTTTTTATGCTATAATCGACTTCGTGTGAAAAAACATGTGAGTGAATCGACAAAAGGGTGCCCTTGCTCGGGGTTTTTGTTAGACAGTATGACACACAGCTGTAAGAAGCTCACAGAAGAAAAAAACCATTTTATTTAGGAGGTAAATTATGAGCGTTATTTCAATGAAGCAGTTACTTGAGGCAGGTGTTCACTTTGGACATCAGACAAGAAGATGGAACCCTAAGATGGCTGAGTACATTTATACTGAGCGTAACGGAATCTACATCATCGACTTACAGAAGTCTGTAGGTAAGGTAGATGAAGCTTACAATGCAGTTAAGGAATGTGTAGCAAACGGTGGTAAGGTGCTTTTTGTAGGTACAAAGAAGCAGGCACAGGATTCTATCAAGTCTGAGGCTGAGAGATGTGGTATGTACTATGTAAACCAGAGATGGTTAGGTGGTATGCTTACAAACTTTAAGACAATCAAGACTAGAATTGCAAAGCTTGAGAAATATGAGGAAATGGAAAAAGACGGTACATTTGATGTATTGCCAAAGAAGGAAGTTATCGAAATCAAGAAGGAGATGGAGAAGCTTCAGAAGAACCTTGGCGGTATCAAGGATATGAATGATATTCCTGATATGATCTTTATCGTAGATCCACGCAAGGAGAGAAACTGTGTACAGGAAGCTCATGCACTTGGTATTCAGCTTGTAGGTATCGCTGATACAAACTGTGATCCGGAAGAGTTGGATTATGTAATTCCTGGTAACGATGATGCAATTCGTGCAGTTAAGCTTATCGTTTCTAAGATGGCTGACGCTGTTATCGAGGCAAATCAGGGTGCAGATGTTATGACAGCTGAGGAAGCTGAGTCTGCAGAGGCTGATGCAACAGAAGAGTAATTCATAAATCATATATTTTTGGAGGACGAAAAAATGGCAGCTATTACAGCTAGTATGGTAAAAGAGTTAAGAGAACTTACAGGTGCTGGAATGATGGATTGTAAGAAGGCACTTGCTGAGTGTGATGGAGATATGGATGCAGCAGTAGAAGCTCTTCGTAAGAGTGGTGCTGTTAAGGCTGAAAAGAAGGCAAGCAGAATCGCTGCAGAAGGTATTTGTCGTTCAGCCGTTAACGATACAACAGGTGTTGTTGTAGAGGTTAACTCTGAGACAGATTTCGTTGCTAAGAACGAAGTATTCCAGACATTTGTACAGTCAATTGCAGATCAGGCACTTGCATCATCTTTGACAGGTGGTAAGGATGGCGAGGAAGTAGAAGCACTTCTTGGCGAGAATGGTCTTAAGGATGAGCTTATTTCTAAGACTGCTACTATCGGAGAGAAGTTGTCTTTCCGTAGATTTCAGAAGGTTTCCGGTGATGTAGTTATTGATTATTTGCATGGAAATGGTAGAATTGGTGTTCTTGTTGCAGGAAATGGCGCAAATGACGATGCAGCTAAGGAAGCACTTAAGAACGTAGCAATGCAGATTGCAGCTATGAATCCGGAATATATTAGCAGAGCAGATATCTCAGCAGAGTCTTTGGCTAAATTAAAGGAAATCACAATCGACAGCGCATTGAATGATCCTTTCTCACTTCCAAAGCCAATTTTAAGTGGTCTTTTGGAGAAGGCTGTTGCCGGTGTATGGAGCGCAGAGGATGTTGCAATTTATGAAGAGAAGAAGAATAATATGAATTACTTGCCAAACTTCCTTTCAAATGAAGCTAAGGTTCAGCTTGCTGGGTTGGCTATGGCTGATAAGGCAACAATCGTCGAAAATAAGATTTTCTCAGGTCTTGTTGAGGGACGTATTTCTAAGCAGGTTAAGGAAATCAGTCTTCTTGATCAGACTTATGTTAAGGCTGAGGATGGAAAGCAGACTGTTGCGAAGTACCTTGAGTCAGTAAACAAGAATCTTACAGTTGCTAAGTTCGTTCGTTTCGAAGTTGGTGAAGGAATGGAGAAGAAGAACGAAGATTTCGCAGCAGAGGTTGCAGCTCAGATGGCAGGAAACTAAGAAGCTTTTCTTAGAACAGATGATAAGACATCATTGCTTATAGAGATATAAGTGATGATGTCTTTTTTGTGTATGGACTTTTTTGGCTATATTGTGATAAAATATTACTAGTTCTATTTCTATTGGCAGCAAGAGGAGGAAATGTATGGCAGGTACAAATGAAACATTTGATATGTCAGGTAAGACACTGGGGCAGACAGTAGAGAACAGTGTTAAGACATTACTTGGCAAAGTTATCATGATTGTATGTATAGAAAGTGTTTTGATTGCGGGTATCATGACGCTTTTATATGTAACAAGTAACGGACAGGGAAATCTGAAAGAGTATACAAAAGAAGTTGACAAGGCAATGCAGAGTAAGATGAGTGCTTTGGAGGCGATTGCTGCCGGTATATCCAGTGGAAAGGTTGAGGATTACGAAAATGTATTAGCATATGTGGATTCCATGGTAACCATGGATGAACAAATCTCAGCAGTTTATAGCTGCTATGATGAGAATATCACTGTGATGAGTGGCGGCTGGATACCACCGGAAGATTTTGTTGTTACAGAACGCGAATGGTATATAAAAGCGCAGGAAAATCCGGATGAAGTATATGTTTCAGATCCGTATGTAGATATGCAATCAGGTGGAATCTGCATCACGCTTGCAAAGGCAACCTTCAAGGATGGAAAGATGATGGGTGTTGTCGGTATGGATATGTATATGGATGATCTTGTGTCTATGATGGAACGAAGCTATAAGGGCAGTTCCTATGTATTTCTCACAACAAGTGATGGTGTGATATTAACCCATCCGGATAAAAAGTTTGCATTGAGTGCAGAGAAAGAATCGACATTGAAGGATGCAAATAAAGGAAGATACGAGAAGATAACACGCAAGGATATGAAAACCAAGGTGTTTTTGGATTACAAGGGAGGATTGAAGTTTGGTATTTCAAGCACCTCGCAAGCCACAGGATGGAAAGTCATTGCAGTTAGCAGGATGTCTACATTGTTGTTACTCCTGGGTATCATCATCATTATTAATTGTCTGATTTATTTGATTACAAAACCAGTTGCAAGAAAAGTTTGCGAACAAAAGCTGAATGTTTTGTTTATGCCACTGGAATCTATCAGCGATAAGGTGACAAGAATTGCAGAGGGTGATTTGGATATTCAATTTGATGAAGATGCAAATTCATTGGAAATTGATAAGCTAACCACATCCCTGAATGAAACGATAGGAAGCCTTGATACATATATCGGTGAAATAGAGAATGTGGTTACCGCGATTTCTGACAAAGATTTGACCGTATCTGTATCCGGTGAATTCAAAGGAAGCTATGTGCAAATTAAAGAGTCATTGGAACGTATTGTGGATAGTCTGAATGTTTCTTTTGCACAGATTAAAGAACAGTCCTGTGCTTTGATGGACTATGTTGGTACATTGGAACAGGTAACACAAACAGTTGCAGAACATGCGCAGACGCAGAAAAGATCTGTTACAGAGATTGCCGGGGATATGGAAGAACTGACCGATCATGCGAAACAGATTACGGAACGTGCCGGAGAAATCAAGGATGCTGCAGAATTGACAAATACGCATCTTGCTCAGGGAACTGTAGAGATGAAGGAATTGGTGAAAGCCATTGACAGTATTGAGGCCTGCTATTCAAAGATTGCTGATTTTGTCGGCGAAATCAATGAAATTGCAGCACAGACTAATTTGTTATCCTTGAATGCATCGATTGAAGCAGCAAGAGCAGGTGAAGCAGGCAAAGGCTTTGCGGTTGTTGCCAGCGAGATCAGTGCACTGGCAGATTCCAGCTCGAAAGCCAGTGAAAGTATTAATCGCTTGATAGGAGAATCAAGAGCTGCTGTTAATCAGGGAAAGGAATTGGCAATATCAACCTATCAAACCATTGAACAGGGAATGACAGACTCTGAGAATGCAAAACAAAGTATTGAAAATATTGTTTTAAATGTTGAGAACCAGCAAAGAGCGATTCAAAATATTAATTCCAATATGGAAGAGATCACATCGGTGGTAAAAGAAAATGCTGTAAATGCGCAAGAAAGCATTACAATTGCCGGAGAGCTCAATAATTGTGCAGTAAAGCTAAGGGATACGGCAGATTCCTTTGCATTGAAAGAGTAATGGATAAAACCTTCGCAGAATATGCGAGGGTTTTTCTTTGCATTGACAAATTGTAAAAAGTGATTACAATATGAGGTTGTTCATGCAAATAGATAGAAAGAGATGATATAAATGAAAAAGTACAAGCTGGTTGTTTTTGACATGGATGGAACGATATTGGATACCTTGGAGGATTTGAAGACTGCGACGAATCACGCATTGAAACGATATGATATGCCGGAAAGAAGCTTAGAAGAAGTAAGAGCCTTTGTAGGTAATGGAATTCGAAAGCTGATGGAACGAGCTGTGGTAGAAGGAACTTCTGGCGATTTGTTTGAAAAGGTGCTGAATGAATTTCAAATTTTTTACAAAAAACACAGTATGGACACAACAAAACCATATAATGGCATTGTTGATTTATTGCGACAGTTGAAAAAACTTGGTTACAAAACCGCAGTAGTCAGCAATAAGATAGATTTTGCAGTACAGGACCTTGTACAGGATTTTTTTGAGGGTTTGTTTGACATGGCTGTGGGTGACCGGCCTGATTTCAAGAAAAAACCATCTGCAGATTCTGTAAAATTTGTGATGCGTTCGTTGGGCGTAAAGCCGGAAGAAACCATCTATATTGGAGATTCGGATGTAGATTTACAAACAGCGAAAAATGCAGATTTGGATTGTATTGCAGTAGAATGGGGATTTCGGGATCGTTTGTTTTTGGAAGAGCATGGTGCAACAAATTTTGCAAAGCAACCTGAGGATATCCTGACATTTTTAGAGAAGTAGAAGAAATTGGAGTAAATGTATGCTGAGAATATTTAAGAATTTGACAAAAAAAGAATTGGGAATGGTGTTTTTCTGTATCATTTTCGTTATTATGCAGGTATGGCTGGAACTAAAGCTGCCGGATTATATGCGCGAAATTACGGGATTGATTACGATGCAGGATAGTGTGATGACAGATATCTTAAAAGCAGGGGGCAAGATGCTATTGTGTGCGTTTGGCAGCTTACTTGTTACAGTTTTTGTATCCGTATTTGCTTCTAGGATTGCTTCAAATTTCAGTGCGAATCTGCGCGAACAGCTGTTTGATAAGGTGCAGTCTTTTTCCATGGAGGAAATCAGTCATTTTTCAACTGCAAGCTTAATTACAAGATCCACCAATGATGTAACACAGGTGCAGATGTTGATAGTAATGGGATTATCAGCGATGCTTCGAGCACCGATTATGGCTACAATGGCAATCTTGAAAATTGTAGATAAGAGCTGGCAGTGGACCCTTTCAACCGCTTTGGCAGTTGTCTTGCTTTTGATTGTGGTGATTATCTGTGTATCACTTGCTATGCCAAAGTTTAAACAGTTACAGAAGATGACGGATGATTTGAATCAGGTAACAAGAGAAAATCTGACCGGTATCAATGTAGTACGTGCATACAATGCAGAAGATTTCCATGAACAGAAATTTGAAGAAGTAAATGAGACTTTGACAAAAACACATTGGTTTACATCAAAGGTGATGTCATGTATGTTCCCTTCTATAAATTTTGTTATGAACGGATTGGCTTTGGCGATTTATTGGATTGGAGCAATCTTAATTGAACAGGCGGCCATGACAGATAAGTTTGGTTTGTTTTCAGATATGGTAGTTTTTTCTTCCTATGCCATGCAGGTTGTTATGTCCTTTATGATGCTGGTAATGATTTTTATCATTTTACCAAGAGCCAGCGTATCCGCAAAACGTATTTTGGAAGTGCTTGACACAAAAACAGTGATAGAAGATGGTTCACGTGAGTCCTTCCCGGTTATGCGGGAGGGTGAAATCGAGTTTCGTGATGTATCCTTCCGTTATCCGGATGCAGAGGAAGATGTGATTGAACATATTTCTTTTTCTGCCAAGAAAGGTCAAACAATTGCATTGATTGGAGCGACCGGATGTGGAAAGAGTACCGTTATCAATTTGATTCCAAGATTTTATGATGTTACACAGGGTGAGGTCTTGGTGGACGGAGTGAACGTCAAAGAATATAAACAAACAGAACTTAGAAATAAGATTGGTTATGTGAGTCAAAAGGCTATATTGTTCTCAGGTAATATTACATCTAATTTGGCTTATGGTGACAATGGAAAATCAGAAGCTACAAAAGAAGATATCGAACATGCAATCAAAGTTGCACAGGCGGAAGAATTTGTCCTTTCGGATGGTGTCGGACTGGATGGTCATGTCGCACAGGGTGGAACCAATTTCTCAGGGGGACAGAAACAGAGATTGTCAATTGCAAGAGCAATCGCCAGAAAA
Organism: Wujia sp.; assembly: GCA_051879955.1. GTDB lineage: Bacteria > Bacillota > Clostridia > Lachnospirales > Lachnospiraceae > Coprococcus_C. Next base: position 12,498 of record JBJENA010000078.1, on the reverse strand, counting down.
CCGGAAATCTTTATTTTTGATGATTCTTTCTCTGCATTGGATTATAAAACAGACCGTGTATTACGTCAGACATTGGAAAAAGAGTGTAAGGGTGCTACAAAGGTGATTGTAGCACAAAGAATAGGAACCATTCGTGATGCGGACTGTATTATCGTGTTAGATGATGGAAAGATAGCAGGTATGGGTAAACATGAGGAACTCATGAAAGAGTGCGAGGTTTATCAGCAGATTGCTTATTCACAGTTGTCAAAGGAGGAACTTGCATAATGGGAAAAGATAATTATGAAGTTGGACAGATGGAACAAGCCAAGAGACCTCGGAAAGGAGCTCACGGGCCGGGACATGGTGGTGGCGTGCCGGGTGAAAAAGCCAAGAATTTTAGAGGTACATGGAAAAAATTGTTGCATTACTGTAAGAAGTATTGGATTTGTATTGTGATTGCTATTATCTGTGCGATTGTTAGTACGGTATTCACTTTGATTGGACCGGATAAGCTTTCTGAGATGACAGACGTTATCACAGAGGGTGTTATGATGGGAATCGATATGGATAAGATTTTCGAAATCGGCATATTTTTAGCGGTCATATACACCTTAAGTTCTGTGCTTGCATTGGTGCAGCAGCTGATATTGGGATATGTAACACAACAGGTATCCAGAAGGTTACGTAGTGATATTTCGATAAAGATTAACAAATTACCGATGTGGTATTATAATCGCCATTCAACGGGAGATATTCTTTCGAGAGTGACCAATGATGTCGATATGATTGCACAGTCCTTTAACCAAAGTATCGGTAACATGGTAAGTGCAGTGACTTTGCTCCTTGGGTCTCTGGTTATGATGTTAAAAACGAATGTGATGATGACATTTGCAGCTATTCTTTCCACATTTTTTGGATTTGGATTGATGTCTGTGATTATGGCTAAGTCGCAGAAGTTTTTTGCCAGACAGCAATTGCATCTCGGAGAAATCAATGGACATGTAGAAGAAATATATGCAGGACACACAGTTGTAAAAGCATATAATGGAGAAGAAAAGGCAAGACAGGAATTTAGGGTTATGAATGAAAATCTTCGTGATAGTGCGTTTAAAGCACAGTGTCTGTCCGGACTTATGATGCCATTGATGGGATTTATCGGTAATCTTGGTTATGTAGCTGTATGTATTGTTGGAGCAATTCTGGTAATGAATGATAAAACCAGCTTCGGTGTGATTGTTGCATTTATGATGTATATCCGTTACTTTACCCAGCCATTAAATCAAATTGCACAGGCAGCGCAGGCCTTGCAGTCAGCTGCTGCAGCGGGTGAGCGTGTGTTTGAATTTACAGAAGCACAGGAGATGGAAGATGAAAGCGAAAAGAAGCCTTTGTTGAAGAACGTAAAAGGGGAAGTAAGCTTTGAACATGTAAAGTTTGGCTATAAAGATAGTGACAAGATTGTCATCCATGATTTTTCAGCGGTTGCAAAACCAGGTCAGAAGATAGCAATTGTCGGACCAACAGGTGCAGGTAAAACTACCATGGTCAATGTATTGATGCGTTTCCATGAATTGGTAGACGGAGATATCAAAATTGATGGCGTATCCATCCGGGATATGTCCAGAGAGGAAGTTCATAATCAGTTTTGTATGGTTTTGCAGGATACCTGGCTGTTTGAAGGAACTGTTCGGGAAAATCTGGTATATTGCAAGGAAGGAGTGACGGATGAACAGGTCGAGAAGGCTTGTAAGGCAGTTGGATTACACCGTTTCGTTCGAAGTCTTCCAAAGGGATATGATACGGTATTAAATGATCAGGTCAATCTGTCACAGGGGCAAAAACAGCAGTTGACCATTGCCAGAGCCATGATTGCAGATAAACCGATGTTAATATTGGATGAGGCAACCAGTTCCGTGGATACGAGAACCGAGTTGAAGATTCAAAAAGCGATGGATGAATTGATGACAAACCGTACATCCTTTGTCATTGCACATCGTCTATCCACAATTAAAAATGCGGATTTGATATTGGTATTGAAGGATGGAGATATCATAGAGAGCGGAAGCCATGAAGAATTGCTCGAGAAGGGCGGTTTCTACGCAGAGCTTTACAACAGTCAGTTTGAACAGGCTTCCTAAAAAATGGTATCATACTTACATTTCCTGCATACATTAAGTTGAATGTATGTAGGAGCAGATATATGAAGAAAAAAGGAAGGAAAAAACTACAGGTTTTTATGGTTGGAATCACCATATCTGCCTGTAGTTTGTTTTATTCTGGAGGAAGTTATGCTTTGGAAAATCCAAATACTTCTTCCGATGCAAATTATGAACAGATAGAGACAACAGAAAGCGATAGTCAAAATTCTGAAGAAGAAATTGCAAGTCCACAGGATGCTACACAAACAGATGGGACAAAGGGAATACAACCTCAAAAAAAACAGCCGGATATACCGGATATTGATGAGGAAAAAAAGCAGGAAGAAAACAAAATCAAATATGCCGGAGATTATTCACTGGAATATATACTTGGCCATTACAGTTATTTTGTAGAAGAAAATCTGACCGGAGATGAGATTGCTGACACGATAGGTCCGGTAGTTGTAGGAAAGGATTTGAATCTGAAAAATACGATTGGAAAAGTAAAAGCCGCTGCAAGTTATGCGAAAAATCTGATTGATCTAACAGATTATTACGCCGGTGCATGGAATGATACCTCAGGGATAGATACCAATTTTTATTATGAAAACAACTACATGAAAGACAAAGACTGGCTGGTAAATCGAATGATATTGGTGGATGAAGCATATATTAATATGAATGAGGCTTTTGATAATATTGAAAAGCAATCAAAGCAGATTAGCAATCAGGGAACAAAAAATGCATATAGTTGGGAAGAAAATACTATCGTTCTTGATTTTGATAAATCCCATACTTTTACGATAGATGGCAAAGATTACGAAACATGTGATGGGATAAAAATTATACATGCAGGCGAAGATGCGTTACTACATGGAACCTATAGCATATCCATCAATGGAGAATCTGATTTTTTGCTGGATAGCTCTAAAATTAAAATTGATGGTATTGCTTTGAATAACAATTATTTGATGAGACTGGTTGAAGGAAAAGAGGGAAATGTTCAGAATGGACAGTATTATCCGTTTGGAATGGGACTTCTGTGGAATTTCCCGGATGCGAAATCGGTTCGTGCAAATTTCCTTGCAGGACATCTGCTGGTACCGAATGGAGATGTCTCTCTTTGTGGAGGTAACCATGAAGGACAGGTAATTGCCAAGAATGTAAACACGAAATCGGAAGGACATTTTTATCCTTATATAACCCCACAACCGACACCGAGTGAAACGCCGAGCGAGACACCACAGCCGACGCCGAGTGAAACACCGAGCGAGACACCACAGCCGACGCCGAGTGAAACACCGAGCGAGACACCACAGCCGACGCCGAGTGAAACACCGGGCGGGACACCACAGCCGACGCCGAGTGAACCGGCGTTACAGGAATTTCAGGTTTATGAGATTCCGGATGAGACGCCAAGTCCACGAGTAGAACAGACAACACAGGAACAATCAGAAGAACCATATGTTCAGGAGGAACAAAGACAGATGGAAAAAAATAAAACACATGAAAAAAGGACTTTCGAGAAAGATACATTGGTTGTTCCATCAAAGGAGGTTCCTAAGACATCTTCCACACATACAACAAAAGAAGTAGATACGGATGCAATTTCTACAGGGGACAAATATGCAATCGGATTTGTTGTAGTATGTATGGTAATATCAGGAATTCTGTTGCTAATACTTTCCTGCAAGAAGAAAATATAGTATAATGAACAAACAATAAACAGTAAGGGGAGAATTGCGATGAAACATTTGAAACGTTATTCAAAAATCATAGGTGTCATTATTTTTGCATTGATTTTTCAGTGTATGTCTGTAGTGGTGCAATCAAATAAGAATGCACAGGCTGCGATGTCTTTGACAGCCATGAACGACAAACGGGCTTGTTGGATATCTTATCTTGATATTCAGACTTACTTGAAAGACAAGAGTGAAACCGGGTTTCGGAATAAAGTGGAAGATATGTTTCAGCGTGTAAAGGATAACCAGATGGATACAGTCATTGTACATGCAAGAGCTATGGGAGATGCCATGTATCCATCTGCATATTTCCCATTGTCTGTCTATATTTCAACCGGACGAAAGACACTTAGTTACGACCCGATGAAGATTATGGTTGAAATTGCGCATGAAAAGGGAATGAAACTGGAAGCCTGGATAAATCCTTATAGAATTTCCCTGAACAATGATACTACCGCAGCGTTCAAAGCAACGAAGTATTATGAAAAATATAAGAGTTACATTATGGAATATGAAAATGCCGGTCAAACATGTTTAGCACTCGATCCGGCGAAGAGTTCTGCAAGAACGCTGATTGTCAATCAGATAAAAGAGATTGTAGGAAATTATGATGTGGATGGCATTCATTTTGATGATTATTTCTATGTGAGCGGAATGGGTCCGCAGGTCAGTCTGGCAGACCGAAAGACAAATGTTAACAAGCTTGTTTCTGCAGCATATAAAGCAATTAAAGCATTGAATCCAAAGTGTGTATTTGGTATCAGTCCGGCCGGAAACATAGACAACGCAAGAGCACAGGGGGCAGATGTGGATACCTGGATGTCCAAACCGGGATATGTAGATTATATTATGCCACAGATATACTGGACAGATAATTATGTCACGAGTGCCGGTGTAACCAGTATGTATACAAATCGCTGTACATTATGGCGAAATCTAAATAAGCTGGATATACCAATCTATGTAGGTCTTGCATTATACAGAGTAGGTGAAAAATCAACCATTGATTGTGATTGGGCTTTGCGCAATGACAATATGGCAAACCAATGCAAGATTGCATATGAGATGGGATATGATGGATATGCGTTATTTCGATATGCATGGTTGGAATATAGTTTCGCATCGAAAGAACTAAAAAATCTGAAAAATTATGTTCAAGGGGTATTGCCGCCAATAGAAGATGAAGGTGACGAAGCAGAGTTAAAGGATACATATATTTCATATCGGGGATATGTTAAAAAAACCGGATGGCAGCAGAGGAAGGCAGATGGAATTGTTGCCGGGTCTACAGCTGCAGGTAAGCAGTTAGAAGCGTTACGTGTGGAATTGGGAGGCCTTTGTGGAAGCGGAGGCGTAACGTATCGCGGATTCGTGCAGGGTTCCGGATGGAAATCCTGGGCGAAGGATGGAAAAACAATTGGTAAAACGGGAAAACGTTTGGAAGCAGTAGAAATCAAGCTGACCGGTGCAGCGGCTAAGAAATATGATGTTTATTACAGAGCAAATTGTGAAGGGCATGGTTGGCTCGGATGGGCAAAAAATGGTGAACCGGCCGGTACAGCTACCTACGGAAAACCGATGGTCGCCATTCAGATTCGTCTGGTTGAAAAAGGAAACGTTGGACCAAGCAACAAAAAACAGCCATATCTGTCCCGTGTGATTTCTTATACTGCATATTTGTCAGGTTCAGAAAAGACCGATGTTATTTATGATGGTGCAAAAGCAGGAAAAACAAATAATAAGAAGATTCTTGAACGTATAAAGATATCTATAAAGGATAAGCGAATATCCGGAGGTGTCAGATATCGTACCTATACACAAAAGAAGGGATGGAATGCCTGGGTTACAGATGGAAAGATAAGTGGTATTTCCAAGAAACCGATGGAAGCAATTCAGATTAAACTGACAGGTAATCTTGCAAAGAAATACGATATTACATATCGTGTGTATAGTGAGAAAACCGGATGGATGAAATGGGTAAAAAATGGAACCAAAGCAGGTATCACATCAAAGGGCAAAGCGATTTTGGCAATTCAAATTAAACTAGTACTGAAAAAATAGCAAAAGTACTTGCAAAATAGTTAAGAAGTGTTATAATATATAAGACTTGAATACAGATGACGCAAGAGTGGGTTTACAAAACCCACTCTTTGTTTTTGAAAGAAAGGTGGATGAAGTGAAGAAAAGCGAGATTGAAGCGCATTGCACACAGCTTGTTACGCCGATTATCGAACAATATCAATTTGAGTTGGTAGATGTCGAGTACGTAAAAGAAGGTGCAGATTATTATTTGCGTGTATATGCAGACAAAGAGGGTGGTATTACCATTGATGACTGTGTTTTAATCAGCAGGGCTTTGGAAGAAAAGCTTGATGAAGCAGATCAGTTGAAAGAAGCATATATTTTAGAGGTTAGTTCTCCGGGATTAACCAGACCCTTAAAGAAAGATAAGGATTTTAAACGCAACCTTGGAAAAAAGGTTGAAGTAAAGCTTTATCGTGCAGTGGACGGGCGGAAAGAGTTTGAAGCTTATCTGTTAGATTTTACAGATACCACCTTGAAGTTACAGTTGGAGAATGAAGATTCGGAAACCGAGTTTTCAAGAAACGATATATCTATGATAAGATTGGCATTTGAGTAGGATGAGGAGGTTAATAAAATGTCAGAGATTATTGATGCTTTAAATCAATTAGAGCGCGAAAAGAGTGTCAGCAAGGAACTTGTTATGGAAGCAATTGAAAAGTCATTGGTTGCAGCCTGTGAGAAAGACTTTGGTAAGGATACAATTGTGGAAGCACATATGGATCGTGAGACTGGAGAACTTCAGGTATTCCGTAAAAAGCTGATTGTAGAAGAAGTTGAAAATGAGGCTTGTGAGATTTCTTTGACGCAGGCTAAGGCAATGGATGATAAAAATGAATTAGGCGGATATGTTCTTTTTGAAATCAAATCTATGGATTTTGGTCGTATGGCCGCTCAGAAAGCAAGAAGCATTATCATTCAAAATATCAAAGAAGGTGAAAGAGATGCCATTTATGAGAGATATGCATGCAAGGAAAGAGATATCGTAAATGGTGTGGTTCAAAGATTTGTAGACAATACAATCTACGTAAGCCTGGATGATAGAACAGAAACACGTTTGAAGGAAAGCGAGCAGGTCAAGACGGAACGTTATCGTGTGGGAGACCATATCAAGCTTTATGTAGTGGAAGTGAAACGTCCGGAGAAGCGTGAGAATAAGCGCAAGGATGGAAAGGAAAGAAAGAACAATTCTATCAATATCCATGTATCAAGAACACATCCGGAGCTTGTAAAGCGTTTGTTTGAAAATGAAATCGAGGAGATTCAGAATGGAGTTGTAGAAATCATGGGTATTTCCCGTGATGCGGGTTCCCGTTCAAAGTTGGCAGTTCGTTCGCTGGATCCAAATGTGGACCCTGTTGGAGCTTGTGTCGGTATGGCAGGCGCACGTGTAAATACCATTGTGGATGATTTACAGGGAGAAAAGATTGATATTATTGCCTGGGATGAAGATCCGGAAGTATATATCAAGAATTCTTTGAGTCCGTCAGATGTAATCTGGGTACAGGCATACACAGAAGAACAAGATGGAAAGATGAAGAAGTGTGCCAATGTAGTAGTACCGGATGACCAGTTGTCACTTGCAATCGGCAAGGAAGGTCAGAATGCGAGTCTGGCTGCAAAGCTGACCGGATATAAAATTGATATCAAGAGTGAGTCACAGGCAAAGGAATTGGGTATGCTGATTGATGATTATGATGAGGATTACGATTCTTATGATGATTATGAGGATGAGGAGTAATTAAATTGGCAAAACAGATACCACAAAGACAGTGCGTGGGCTGTCGGGAAATGAAACAAAAGACGGAACTTGTCAGAGTGATACGTACACCTGAAGCGCAAATCTGTTTGGATAAGACCGGAAGAAAAAATGGAAGAGGTGCATATATCTGCATGTCTGAGGAATGCTTAAAGAAAGCAGAAAAGTCGAAAGCATTGGAACGGTCTTTGAAATGTCAGATTCCGGATACGGTGTATCAGGAGCTTGCTAAGGAGATGATATAATTGGCAAATAATAACAGAGCACTTTCTATGCTATCCTTGGCTGCAAAGGCAGGAAAAGTGGAAAGTGGAGGTTTTTTGACAGAAAAAGCGATTCAGGAGGGGCGTGCTTTTCTTGTTATCGTAGCGGAGGATGCGTCAGAAAACACAAAGAAAAAATTTTTAAATAAATGTAGTTATTATCACATTCCTTGCGAAATTGCATTTGATAGTGAAAGACTGGGAGCTCAGATTGGTAAGCAACAACGTACCGTGTTGGCAGTTACGGATGCAGGATTAGCAAAACAGGTTACTGATAAGTTGGATTAGTTTAGAATTGGAGGTGTAACCCATGAGAGTACACGAATTTGCGAAACAGTTAACATCTGAACTGGGTAAAGAAGTAAAAAGTAGTCAGATTATTGATTTATTAAAAAATCAAAAAGAGGGTTTAAAGGCACAGAGCAGTATTGATGATGCCATGATGCAATCAGTTCGTTCTGCTTTGACACAGAAACCGGCTGAGAAAAAGCCGGTAGAGAAAAAGCCGGAGGAAAAGAAACCGGTTGAGAAAAAGGCGCAGGAGCCTAAGAAACAGGACAAAAAGCCTGTGCAAAAGAAGGCTCAGAACCCTGGAAACGAAAATAATCAGAACAGAAATAATAACCAGAATAAGCAGAATCAGAATAATAAGAACAACAATAATAATAACAATAATAGACAAAACAATAATCGTAATAACAATCAGAAAAACGGTAACGGAAATAACCAGGGCAATAATGGGAATAATTCCGGTAATAATAAGAACAAGAATCGTAACGGTCAGAAAAGCGAAAGCCGTGGAACAAATTTCCGTAATGCAGTAAGCAACAATCGTAATACAAGAAATAACAATCGTAACAATAACCAGAACAATCGTAATAATCAGCAGCCTACACCAAAGAAGCAGGAACCGGTAGAACCGGTTATCAAGACCATCAAGTTCCCGGAGGTATTAACTGTAGGCGAGCTTGCATCAAAGATTAAGGTTCCTGTTGCACAGTTGATTAAGAAGATGTTTATGGCAGGAAAGCTTTACAATGTTAATTCGGATTTGAGCTTTGATGAGGCAGCAGAGATTGCATTGGAATACAATTACATCGCGGAAGAAGAAGAAAAAGTAGATGTAATCGAAGAATTGTTGCGTGAGGAAGAGGAAAATGAAGATGAGATGACCGCAAGACCACCGGTTGTCTGTGTTATGGGTCACGTTGACCATGGTAAAACCTCTTTGCTTGATGCGATTCGAAACTCCGATGTAACTGCAGGTGAGGCTGGTGGAATCACACAGCACATCGGTGCTTCTGTTGTTAAAATCAATGGTCAGAAGATTACATTTCTTGACACACCGGGACATGAGGCATTTACAGCAATGCGTATGCGTGGTGCACAGTCAACAGATATTGCAATTTTGGTTGTCGCAGCAGATGATGGTGTTATGCCTCAGACTGTAGAGGCTATCAACCATGCAAAGGCAGCAGGTATCGAGATTATTGTTGCAATCAACAAGATTGATAAGGAAAGTGCAAATATCGAGAGAGTAAAGCAGGAGTTGATGGAATATGAATTGGTTCCGGAAGACTGGGGCGGTTCTACCATTTTTTGTCCGGTATCTGCACACTCTAAAGAAGGTATTGATAACCTGTTAGAGATGATTATTCTGACAGCAGAAATCCTCGAGCTTAAGGCAAACAAGAACCGTAAGGCAAGAGGTATCGTCATCGAAGCACAGCTTGATAAGGGTCGTGGTTCTGTGGCAACTGTATTGGTACAGAAGGGAACCTTGAAGGTTGGAGATTGCCTTGCAATCGGTGATGTACACGGTAAAGTACGTGCCATGTTTGATGACAAGGGACGTAAGGTCAAGGAGGCGACCCCATCTACACCTGTAGAGGTTTTGGGATTAAATGGCGTTCCAAATTCCGGTGAGATTGCTATCGCTACTGAAAATGAGAAGGAAGCTCGTGCGATTTCAGAAGCATTTATCAATCGTGGTAAGGAAAAACTGATTGCAGATACAAAGCAGCGTATGTCTTTGGATGATTTGTATAACAGAATTCAGGAAGGCAATGTGAAAGATCTCAATTTGATTATCAAGGCAGATGTACAGGGTTCTGTAGAGGCTGTAAAGCAGAGTCTGTTAAAATTGTCAAATGAAGAAGTTGCTGTTAAGTGTATCCACTCAGGTGTTGGTGCAATCAACGAAAGTGACGTAGTTCTTGCATCTGCCAGTGATGCGATTATTATCGGATTTAATATTCGTCCGGATAATCAGGCTAAGGATATGGCTGAGCGTGAAAAGGTAGATATCCGTCTTTATCGTGTTATCTACAATGCGATTGAGGACATCGAGAGCGCGATGAAGGGTATGTTAGATCCAATCTTCGAAGAGAAAGTGATTGGTCATGCAGAGGTACGTCAGACATACAAGGCCTCTGGTGTAGGTACCATTGCAGGATCTTATGTCCTTGATGGAACCATTCAGAGAAATTGTAAGGTTCGTATTACAAGACAGGGTGAGCAGATTTTTGAAGGTGAGCTTGCGTCCCTGAAGCGTTTTAAAGATGATGTGAAGGAAGTTAAGACAGGATTTGAATGTGGTCTTGTTATGGATGGCTTCAATGATTTGAAGGTAGAAGACATCATCGAAGCATATATTATGGTAGAGGTGCCAAGATAAATGAAAAAAACGAGTCATAAATCCCAGAGGGTAAACGGTGAAGTTCAAAGAGAGCTTTCCCGTATTATCCGTATGGAAGTAAAAGATCCGCGTGTGAATCCTATGACATCTGTGACAGATGTCGAGGTTACACAGGATTTGAAATTCTGTAAAGCATATATTAGTGTGCTAGGATCAGAGGAAGAAGTAGAAGAAACCATCAAGGCCTTACAGCAGGCAAGTGGTTATATTCGACGTGAGTTAGCAAGAAGTATCAACCTTCGCAATACTCCGGAGATTACTTTTGTAGCAGATCGTTCTATTGAGTACGGAAATTATATGTCAAAGCGTATTGATGACGTTTTGAAGCAGGATGCAGAAAAAACACAGTCAGAGTAAGGATAGTATTATGGTTCAAACCTTTTTAGAACAAATTGAACAAGTGGATACCATCGGCATTTTTGGACATATTCGTCCGGATGGAGATTGTGTGGGATCTTGTTTGGGACTATACAATTACATCAAGCGTATATATGGAAAAAAAGTATATGTTTTTTTGGAACCAATTCCCGAAAAATTTGAATTTCTGGATGGAGCTGATAGAATCTGCCATGAGCCGGTGACAGATAGTTTGGATTTGGCTATTTCTCTTGATTGTGGTGATCGAGACAGGCATGGTGCTTTCTATGATTTATTTGGCAGTGCAGATCATACAATGTGTTTGGATCATCATAGAAGTAATCAGGGATTTGGTGATTATTTCTATTGTGACCCGGATGCATCCTCTACCTGTGAAGTGCTTTATCAACATCTGGATGAAGAAAAAATCGATTTTGCCTGTGCACAGTGCTTGTATCTTGGGATTGTACATGATACAGGAGTGTTTAAATACGCTGCCTGCAAGGAAACAACGATGCAAATTGCAGGTAGATTGCTTGCAAAGGGGATTGATGCACAAAAAATTATTGATGATACTTTTTATCGAGTGACTTTTCATCAAAACAGATTGTGCGGACAGGCTGTTTTGAATGCGAAGCTGGATTTGAATGGTGAAGCGATTTCAACCTTTGTTTCTGCACAGATGTTACAGGAGTTTGGTTGTGGGAAAGAAGAGACAGAGGGAATCGTTGATCGTTTAAGGATTGTGGAAGGTGTAGAAACAGCAATCTTTGCGTATCAGCTTGATACAGATAAAAAAATCAAATTCAGTTTGCGTTCGATTTCACGTGTGGATGTAAGTCGGATTGCGGTTGCTTTTGGTGGAGGCGGACATATTCGCGCTGCCGGTTTTGAAACAGATGGATCGTATGAAGAAAATTTGAAAAAAATCCTTGAAATGATAGAGGAGCAGGCATCATGATGGACGGAATCCTGAATGTATATAAGGAGCAGGGATTTACAAGCTTTGATGTAGTTGCAAAGCTTCGGGGCATCCTCAAACAAAAGAAAATTGGACATACAGGGACCTTGGATCCCATGGCTGAGGGTGTATTGATTGTATGCCTTGGAAAGGCCACTAAATTAGTGGATTTGCTTACAGAGGGTGATAAGATTTACCGCGTCCGTATGAAGCTTGGAATAGAAACCGATACAGAGGATATTACGGGTCAGGTGACTGCATCCGCAAGTGAGCAGATGCTTTCTTCCATACAGCTGGAAACAGTTTGGAAAGTCGTTCGTTCCTGTGAAGGAGAGTCTATGCAGATACCACCAATGTATTCTGCAATCAAAAAAGACGGAAAGAAATTGTATGAGTATGCACGTGCGGGTATTGAAATCGAGCGAGAAGCAAGACCGATAACGATTTTTGGAGTTTCCAATTTTCTTTTTGAACAAGGGGAATATATCTTTGATGTGCATTGTTCAAAAGGGACGT
>JBJENA010000077.1:0-30253 GCA_051879955.1 Wujia sp. | reverse complement strand
TCGGGGTGACAGGATTCGAACCTGCGACCTCCTGATCCCAAATCAGGCGCTCTAGCCAAGCTGAGCCACACCCCGTTAAGTTTTCTGTTCTCAACGCAAAGCCTATTATATAGGAAGGCCCTCTATATGTCAACACTTTTTTTTATTTTTTTTTGCATGCTCAGGAGAACAGAAAATGGGGAATTTATTCTTGTCCTTTTTTATCAAAGACATCCTAAATTCCCCATTTCTTCATGCCTGTTCAAAAAGAATCCGACTTACTCTTCTTCCTTCTTTTCCTTTTCTTCTACAACCTCTTCCTCATCATCATCAAAGAAGCTGTCATCGAAATCATCATCATAATCATCGAAGTCATCCAAATAATCCGGTGTTAAGTACTTGTATACAGCCACACAGATTCCAACGACGATTGTCAAAACTCCTACGATCAATGCGATGGAAAGGAACGCGTTCTTTGCTTCTGTTACGCATTCATCTTCTTTTACGATCTTAACTTCATCATACTTTCTCATATCACTACCATCCTTTCGTACATTTATGCAAATATTGTATCATATTTTAATCACTTTTGCACTATAGTTTTTTCATTTTTACCATAGATGCAAATAAAGTCTTTTCACCGGCTCGTTCAAAGTCTACTGTGATCTCCTGATCCCCTTTTACCTCTTTGACATCCAGCACGGTACCATTTCCAAAACGGATATGTCGCACCTTATCTCCTACCTGATAAGAAGTCACATTTCCTATATCCATCGGAAATGCTTTTCCAAATCCCGGATTTGCACTTTTATTAAGGTAAGGATTTTGTTTTCCATAAGCCTTACCCTTTGGTGAAAACATCTGCTCTACAAATGCATTGGCGCCGGAATAGATTTCGTCCTCTTGGTGTCTTGGTCGATACGTAGATGCTTTTTCTTCATATTCCAGGTAATGCTTTGGAATCTCTTTTATAAACCTTGATACTTCAGAGAAGTTTGTGGAACCATGCAGCATGCGCTGTGCTGCGGCGGATAGATATAGCTTTTCCATCGCTCTTGTGATTCCGACATAACAAAGCCTCCGTTCTTCCTCGAGTGCATCCGGGTCATCCGAATCCAAAGACATGCCACTTGGAAACAAGCGCTCCTCCATACCTGCAATAAAGACATATGGAAACTCCAGACCTTTTGCACTGTGAAGGGTCATGAGTGTCACCTTTGCGGTTGGTACAGCATCTTCGCCTTCATCCTCCACATCTGCAACCAAAGCAATCTCCTCGAGCAATTCGAGCAGGTTCGGATTTTCTGCGTTATCCTCATAATTCACAATCTTGTTCTTCAACTCTTCCAGGTTGTCGATACGACCGGCAGCCTCATCAGTACCTTCCAACTCAAGCTGCTCGATATATCCGGTTTCATCCAAAATCGCTTCATAGATCTCACTTGGATACTGACCTTCCATCATGCGTTTCCGGAAAGATTCCATCATATCCATAAACTTGCCGATCTTCTCGATATTTCGAGCCATTCCCGGAATATTTAAATCCTCCAGGTCGAGCATCACATCATAGAGATTCATGTCATTGGAAAGTGCAAACTGCTCGAGCTTATCCACCGTCGTTGCACCAATTCCCCGCTTTGGCACGTTGATGATTCGCTTGATTGCCTGGTCATCGATGGGATTGACCACTACCTTGAGATAACAAACCAAATCCATGATTTCCTTACGTCCATAGAAGTTTTGATTGCCATATACGCGATACGGGATATTCTCATAGATGAGCTTTTCTTCCAATACACGGGACTGCGCATTGGTTCGATATAAAATGGCAATATCGTCTGCACTGACACCCTGACTTTTCAATGTCTTGATACGGGACGCAATGCCATTTGCCTCGGCATGTTCAGTCTCATATCTGGTAAATGTCACCTTCTCGCCTTCTTCCTGCTCGGTCCAAAGCGTTTTATCCTTTCGCCCTGTGTTGTTTGCAATCACCGCATTTGCAGAATTCAAAATATTCGATTTTGAACGGTAATTTTGCTCAAGCTTTACAACCTTGGCATCCGGATATTCTTCTTCAAAATTCAGGATATTATAAATATTGGCACCGCGGAACTTATAGATACTCTGATCATCATCACCCACGACGCAGAGATTTCGGTATTTCTGCGCCAACAGCTTTACAAGGATAAACTGTGTATGGTTTGTATCCTGGTACTCATCCACCATGATATATCGAAACCGTGTCTGATACTCTGCAAGTACATCCGGATTTGTCTCAAAGAGGTAAATCGTCTGGAAGATCAAGTCATCAAAATCAAGGGCATTGTTGCTCTTTAGACGCTTTTGATATTCCCGGTATACCTCTGCAATCTTTTGATCCCGGAAACTTGTCGCATGCTCGCGCTCATAATCGTCCGGCGTCATATAATTTTCCTTCGCCTTTGATATCGCAGATAACATCGCCTTTTCCGGATATAGCTTGGTATCCATCTGCAGATATTTGAGCACTTCTTTCATCACCGTCTTTTGTTCATTGGCATCATAGATGGTAAAACTGCTCGTTCCACCAATCTTGTCGATATGTTTGCGCAGGATACGGACACACATGGAGTGGAAAGTTGAAACCCACACACTCTCAGAACCATATCCTACTAATTGATCCACACGTTCCCGCATCTCTTTGGCAGCTTTGTTGGTAAATGTTATCGCAAGTATATTGTACGGATTTACCCCTAATTCATCGATAAGATACGCAATACGATGGGTAATCACACGGGTTTTTCCGGAGCCGGCACCCGCTAAAATAAGCAAAGGCCCGTCGATGGTACAACAGGCCTCTGATTGTCTATCATTCAATCCTACCATGGATTACTGAATTCCTAATTTTGCTTTCATGGCAGCAAGCTCATCCTGAACTGCTGCATCCGGTGCTGCATCGTACTTAGCTGCCAAGTTGTCGATGGTACCGTCCTGTGTCGTCTGATTGAGCTCTGTCATGGCATTTGCCTGGTCAAGCATAGCATTTGCCTTTGCTTCCATACGCTCAAATGCACCAATACTTGCAGAAGAATCTGTCATAGTAGAAGTCATCTTGTTGAGACGATCCTGTGTCTTTGCAACCTTAATCTTTGCCTTGATTGCATCACGACGAGATTCAAGCTGATTGATATCGGATACAAGCTTGTCATGCATCTGACGCATCTTCATGGCATTGGCTGCTGCCACATCATAAGTCTGCTGTAAGCTGGCCTGCTTTACGGAAAGCTGGTTCTTCTGCTCCAAAAACTTCATGGCATCTGCTTCGTTTCCTGCAAGCAAAGCCTTTTCTGCGTAGCTCTGCATCTTTGCGATTTCACTGTTTACTTCATCGAGCTCGCGTCTGCAACGCTGTTCATCTGCCATAACCGCTGCAGTTTCCTTCTTTACCTCACCCAAATCCTTTGTGAGATTGCGCATGGTCTGGTCAATCATCTTCTCCGGGTCTTCTGCCTTATCAAGAAGTGCATTGATGTTTGCAGCCATAATATCTTTAAATCTTTGAATAATTCCCATTGTATATACCCTCCTAATTATGTAATACCATCACTGTTTATTATACTTGAAATCGTTCACATTGTAAAATAAAATTTGTGTAAAATCTCATGGTACCTAATACTTTTCCATAATCTCCTGATTTGCTGCAATCGCTGCGTCCTGCATCTCCTGTCTGTGTGCCAAAAGCTTCTTGCGAAGTTCATCATCCTTTACGCCAAGAATCTGCAAAGCAAGATATGCCGCATTCTTTGCACCATTGATTGCAACCGTTGCAACCGGAATTCCGGGTGGCATCTGAACAATGGAATATAGCGCATCCGTTCCATCCAATACAGAGCCTGCAATCGGAATACCGATGACCGGAATCACTGTCTGGCTGGCTACCACACCCGGTAGGGCTGCTGCCATACCTGCTGCTGTAATAAAGACACCGGTTCCGTTTCCATTTGCTTCCTCAATAAACTCTGACAGCTGTGCATGTGCACGATGTGCTGACAGACAACGCACATCCACGGTTACACCGTAATCCTTCAAAATCGAAATGGCCGGCTCCACCTTTGGTAAATCGCTTGTAGAGCCCATAATCACTGCTACTCTCATATTTTCCTCCTAACTATATTATGTATCGCCCCCTCGTATTCACTCGGCGGCAGGTCGTCGGAACCATTCCAATGTATGACTTCGTCATACCGGTTCCTCCTATATAACCTGTTTTATGACAGGTTCCGGTTCTACCTTCTCGGAACCTATGGTATAGGCTTCCTGAAATCTGCGGCTTGCTGCTTCGATAACACTTTGATCGTTTGCGTACAGGATAGCCATCGTTTCGCCTTCTTCCACATAATCGCCCAAATGCTTGCAAATGTCAAGTCCCACGCCCAAATCAATCTCGCTTTCTTTGGTTGCTCGCCCACCGCCAAGCATCAAACTGACCATACCGACCTCACTGGTATTGCATGCTTGCAGATATCCTGTCTTTGGTGCAGGAATCTTCACCTCATACTGACCGATTTCAAAACGCTGCGGATGATAGATATAGTTCGCATCTCCACCCTGCGCCTGCACAAATTCCGCCAGCTTTTTGAGTGCATTTTTGCTCTCGATTGCATCGATACATTTCGCCTTTGCAGCATCAAAATTCGTCTCTTTTCCTGCGCCGATGTACATATAGGACGCAAGTGTCAAAGACACGGTCATCAATCGCTGTAAGCCCTTTTTCTCCTCATTTTGATAAAGTGCTTTCATATCCTCTATGTTGAGTGCTTCGATGGCCTCCATAACCTCGAGCGCATTTCCAACCTTGCATCCAAGTGGCTCATTCATATCTGTTATGACACCGTAACATTTGCGCTTTGCACCATATCCGATATCCACCATCGTCTGTGCAAGCTTTACGGCATCCTCCTGTTTGTGCATAAATGCACCCGAACCACATTTGACATCGAGAACAATCACATCCGCTCCGGCTGCAATCTTCTTGCTCATAATGCTTGATGCAATCAGGGGAATACTGTCCACAGACGCAGTCACATCACGCAGTGCATAGATTTTCTTGTCCGCAGGTGCCAGGTTTCCGGTCTGTCCGACCAGTGCCAGCTTCATGTTATTGACATTTGAAATAAACTCCTCCTGTGAGATTTCTACGTGAAATCCCGGGATACTTTCAAGCTTGTCAATCGTGCCACCGGTATGTCCCAAACCACGACCACTCATCTTCGCAATCGGTACTCCGAGACTTGCCAGAATCGGTGCGACGATGAAGGTCGTCTTGTCTCCGACACCACCCGTACTGTGCTTGTCCACCTTCACACCTTCGATACCACTTAAATCCATGATATCTCCGCTTTGCGCCATGGCGGTTGTGAGAATCACGGTCTCTTCCTTCGTCATCCCCTGATAAAAGACACACATCAGCCATGCGCTCATCTGGTAATCCGGTATCTCGCCTTTTGTGAAGCCTTCTACTATGAAACAAAGCTCCTCCTCTGTATGCACACCACCATTTCGTTTCTTCATGATCAAATCATACATCCGCATCCTATCACCCCATTCATCGGATTTCTCTTAGGAAACTCGTTCCAATCGCCTCGCTATCTGCAAACCGTTTCACACCTTCTTCACCTAATAAATATTCCTGAACGGTTTGACCAATATCCGCAAACGTCGTGCGAATACCCAGATTCACATTTTTTTTGCATTGCTTTCCATAAATCAAAATCGGTATATATTCTCTGGTGTGATCGCTTCCCGTAAAGGTCGGATCACAGCCATGATCTGCATTTACAATCAAAATATCCTCATCTTTAAGCTCCGGAAGAATGTTCCCCAACCACGCATCAAACTCCTCGAGCGCCTGCTTATATCCAAGCGTATCTCTTCGATGTCCATATTTCATATCGAAATCGACCAGATTGGTAAAAATCAAGCCCTCGCAAATCGATTCCATATATTCTTTTGTCTTTTGCAATCCGTCCGCATTGCCGTGCGTATGCACTTCACAGGATATGCCGGAACCATTGAAGATATCACTGATTTTTCCTACCGCAGCTACCGTAATCCCTGATTTTTTCAGATGTTGCAACACCTGATCCTCCGGTGGAAGCATCGCATAATCTCTACGATTGGTGGTCCGTTCAAATCCATCCCCTTTTCGCACAAATGGTCTGGCAATGACACGACCCACTCCGTGCTTGCCAACCAAAATCCCTCTTGCAATCTCACACCATCGGTACAACCTTTCCAGACCCACCTTTTCTTCTGAAGCAGCAATCTGGAACACGGAATCTGCAGATGTATATACAATCGGATACCCGGTCTGCATATGTGCTTCTCCATATTCCTCGATAATCGGAATACCGGAAGACACCTTGTTGCCATAGACGGCTTTGCATCCTGTTTTTTCTATAAATGCGTCGATGATTTCCCGGTCAAATCCATTTGGATAGGTTGGAAACGGCTGCTTCGTGTGAATGCCGATCATCTCCCAATGACCGGTTGTGGTATCCTTTCCACTTGAAATCTCGGCTGCTTTTCCAAAACATCCGATGATTTCTGTATCCGTTTCTTCCTTGTAAAAAGAAGTACCCGGAATCCGTAACAGCCCCAGTCGTTTCATATTCTCAAACCTTGCATCCGGATATGTTTTTAATATATGTCCAAAGGTATCACTTCCTGCATCGCCAAACTGCGCTGCATCCGGAAGTTCTCCGACGCCTGCACTGTCAAGTACCATCCAAATCACACGTCTTCCCATTGCTTACCCTCCTTTATATCGGGGTTATCCCTCATGCCATTCCTACTCAAGTGCTTCATTTAACAGTTGTGCCCCCGGCAAGACAAAACGTCCATGTTCAATCAATGCTGTCTTGCTTCCATCTGCACGCACTGCATAAATCGCTCCCAATTCCTCGTATGGAATCGTAATATCCGTATGACAATTAAAATATGCCTGTGCGCGAAGCTTTGGGTCTTCAGATTTCCGAAGCAAAGAGCAGGAATTGTCTTTTGCAACAATCTCTTTGCCATCCGGATTGTACAATCTGCTTTCCTCACTATAGCTGTAGCAGGTATCCCCGACTGCAAAATGTGGTCCCATTTTCTCTACAATCAAGATTGGAAGCTTATATAAAATATCGTATTTCTTAGCCATTCGATATGCTGTGGTATTGGTTCCGATAGCAAACTCACCAATCGGAAGTGTCTTGTGATTAAACAAAAGATTTTCCTTGATAAACGCTTTATTTTCTTCTTCGCTATCGAAGTTGCTGCATGTATAATCTACGATTTTCCCATCTTCAAACCACAGCTTCAAATCAATATATTTTAACTCATTGAGATATACAGAGCCGACATGCAGGATGCCATTTGTCTTCTCCAATTGCGGGGATGTAAATACTTCTCCGAGTGGAATATTGACATCTGCCAGACAATTTTCAAAATTGGTCTGTGTACTCTTGTCTATCTCGTGAAGCATCACTTTCATATTTGTCTCATTGTCACCGGTACCAAAGGCTTTTGTTCCAAGCACTTCCACATACTGTGCGTCATCCAAACAGTCAATCAAACTCTGCTGAATCTGTCTGTAGACCTCGTTATCCAAGGTATTTACCTCTACAACCGCATCAAAAATCTCTTCGAATTTTTCTCCGATTTCCGGAATCGGATAAGCGATAATGGTAAAGCTATATTGCTCTCTTGGAAGATAGCGATTCGTGATTTGTGCCGCCTTCGTCGAATAATCTACCGATATCTTTTGCTGTTTTTCAGATAACCTGCAACACTGCGTCTTTGTCTCCGGTTCAAACGGCTGCTCACCAAAGACTTCAATCACTGCCGGTCCACCATAGGCCAGTGCCTGCTTTTTTACTCCTTCATAGGTCTGCTCCATAACCTCGAGCTTGCGCTCTGCAAAAGCACGATCCAAAAACAATGCATCATCCATGCGGTGGTCATAATCATATTGTTTGTTTGCAGGTGTTCCTGCATAACCCGGTCGAAGAGTCAATTTCCGGTTGATTCTGCTAACCGGATACCGGCACAAAATCGCCTGAAGTCCCACGTTCTCAAACATCTCGATCGCATATCTTACCATTTTCTCCTGCCCAATCGCATATCGGATATTTACCGTTTTCTTTGGCGAAAGATCTATACGCATGGTCTCGTAACCCTTGATAAATCCATCCACGTAGGTTTTTGCCATATCCCTCACGCGTTCTTCCGGAAGCTTTGCGAGATACTGTGCAGTCTCTATTTCATTTGCGCCGATATACTCGCCATACGCATACAGATAATCTGTTTGTCTCAAATCCGAATTCATAACGATGTCTCTTGCAAATGCATCCTCACTGCTGATGGTTTCTAAAATGCGTCCATATACCAGCACGTCCGCATAATCATACATATAATAATAGAGGATATCGCGAAGGACTTTTCCGTCTACCGCTTCTTCCTCTGTCGACAAGAATACGCCATACACCTCTAAAAACAGTTCCAGCAAAGATACAAACTCTAACGTCTTTTCTTCGTAAGCGTACACAATACTACAGCGAAGCTCTGCATAAAGCGCGCAAAGAATCGGCCCATATATATCTCCCAGACATTCCGTCGCATATGCGGGATTTCCAAAGCTTTTCCCATAATGCTCCGGCAAAATATCCTCGTATAATCTGTGATTGATGGCTTCTAACTGCTCGCGCTCCAACACCTGACTTCCCGGCTTGTGAAGCATCATCTCCACATCATAGACATACAGCAAAAACTCTGCCACGGTATCAAAATAACGCTTCAGATTCTCATGGTTTTCATATACTTTCGCAGGTCCTTGCATCCACATCTTTTCATCTGCGTCCGCAATTTCTCCCATTCGTTCAATTGCAAGCTGTTTTCGCTCCAGAATCATTGCATCTACTTCCACGTACCTTGTCCTCCTACACTACTTTCCAAAGATTCCCATCAGGATAATACCGACCGGAATCAATAAAGCCACCCAATTGAGTGCAACCGAAACACGTTTGCCCTTTACACCGCCTTCGTGTGCCTTTTTGCCAAATGCCGCAAAACACTGCCCTGTGATTGCAAGCAAAATCGCACATACATATAATATGCCAAATACCGCAGGCACATGACCTGCGGTTACAATACTGGCTACAATTCCGGAAGCATCCAACGCAAGTGCAACACCTCCTAATACATAAGAGATAATCGTATCACTTGCAAAGGAAGAATCCGTAAAATAATATCTTCGTCGTTGTTTCATCGCCTATCCCTACTTTACTGCACCGATGAGTTCTTTGACAGATTCCACACCATATTTCTTCATGTAATCTTCGATTCCCTGAAGAATCTCCATCGTTGCATATGGATTATGGAAATTTGCTGTTCCGACTGCTACCATGGTTGCACCGGCCAGAATAAACTCCAATGCATCCTCCGCAGTCATACATCCGCCCATACCGATAATCGGAAGCTTGACTGCCTGTGCCACCTGATATACCATACGCACTGCAATTGGATGTATGGCAGGACCTGACACACCGGCTGTCTTGTTTGCAACTGCAAACGTGCGTCGATGGACATCAATCTTCATACCGGTCAAAGTGTTAATCAATGAGAGGGCATCACTGCCTGCTGCCTCCGCAGCCTTTGCCATCTCTGTGATATCTGTAACATTTGGAGACAGCTTCATAATCACCGGCTGCTTTGCCTTTGCCTTAATCTCCTTTGTGATATCAAACAATGCCTTTGGATCCTGACCGAAGGCAATTCCCCCTTCTTTTACATTTGGACAGGACACATTGATTTCCAAAAGGTCTACCGGTTCGTCACCGAGTCGTTCAACCACTTCCACATAGTCCTGTACAGACTTACCGCAAACATTGACAATAATCTTCGTATCCTTTGTCTTCAAAAATGGAATGTCCCTTTTCACAAACGTATCAATACCCGGATTTTGTAATCCTATGGCATTCATCATGCCACCATAGGTTTCTGCCACACGCGGCGTTGCATTGCCCGGCCATGGGATATTTGCAACCCCCTTGGTTGTGACTGCACCTAACGCATCCAGATTGACAAATTCGTCATATTCCATACCGGATCCAAATGTACCAGAGGCAACTGTAATTGGATTTTTCATTTCAACACCGGCAATCTCTACCTTCAAATTCATTACAGCTCCACCTCCTGTGCTTCAAATACCGGACCATCCTTACATACACGCTTATTGTGTACCATGGAATGATCATCCACTTCCCTGGACTGACATACGCAGGCCAGACAAGCACCTACTCCGCAAGCCATGCGCTCCTCGAGGGAAATCTGTGCTTCGATGCCTTTTTCTTTTGCATAAGCCGCAATGGCACGCAGCATCGGTGTTGGTCCACAGGCATAAATGATATCACCTTCGATTCCATATTCCGAAATCGCATCCATAACGGTACCCTTTACACCAATCGCACCGCTGTCACTCGACATATATACGGATGCATACTTTTCGAATTCGTCTGCCAAAAAAGCTTCCTCGCGGTAACCAAGTACCACGCTCTTCTCACAATCAAGCTGTTTTGCAAGCTCCAGCATCGGAGGAATTCCGATACCTCCGCCAATCAAAATCGCCTTCTTGTTCTTCAAGGTATATCCATTTCCCAAGGGTCCAAGCACTGTGATATGATCACCTGCTTTAAGCTGTGAAAACTCTTTCGTTCCCTTTCCGGCGATACGATAAACAATACGGATTGTCCCCCGGTCTTTATCAATCTCACAGATGCTGATTGGTCTTGGCAACAGCTTGCTGCCATCTGCACTATATAAATCTACGAACTGTCCGGGTCTTGCTTCGCCCGCAATCTCCTTTGCAGAAATAATCATAGAGAATATATCTGTTGCCATTTCCTTCTGGCTGATAATCTGCGCTGTTATTCTTACTTTACCCAATATTCTCACTCCTTACACGAGGTTTTTCTTACGAGCACCATTGATATCTGCAATCATATCTACAACAGCCTGTCTGGATGCATCTGCATATCCGGTCTCACCGAAGGATGCGTACTTCTCCTGCTTATAGGCTGCGATGATACCACGGGATGAGTTTACGATTGCGCCCAATCCGTCCGCATTGAAATAGTGAACAAGATCTTCTGCCTTTCCACCCTGGGCACCGTATCCCGGTACTAAGATATACGTCTTTGGCATCAGCTTACGCAATACCTTACCCATCTGTGGATAGGTTGCGCCGACCACACAACCCACGTTGCTGTAGGAATCACCCATACAGGCTTCTCCCCACTCTACAACCTTTTGTGCAACCAATTCATACAATGGTCTGCCATCCACAAGCTGATCCTGAAACTCTCCACTGGATGGGTTAGAAGTCTTTACCAATACGAAAATACCTTTGTTATATTCCTTACATACGTCCACAAACGGCTTTACACCATCTGTTCCAAGATATGGATTGACAGTCACAAAATCCTCATCAAAACCTGCATATTTCTTGCTTCCAACCTGAACCTGTCCGAGGTGACCAATTGCATAAGCGGTCGATGTAGAACCGATATCTCCACGCTTGATATCACCGATGACGACCAATCCCTTTTCCTTTGCATACGCGCAGGTCTTATGATATGCCTTCAAGCCCTCGATACCAAACTGCTCATACATCGCAATCTGTGGCTTCACTGCAGGAATCAAATCATATGTGCTGTCAATGATTCCCTTGTTGTACTCCCAAATTGCCTCTGCGGCACCTTCCAAAGTCTCGCCATATTCCTCAAATGCCTTCTTCTGGATGTACTCCGGAACATAAGCCATCATCGGGTCAAGTCCCACCACAATCGGGGCATCCTTCTTCTCAATATTCGCAACTAACTGATTAATCATAATTGTCCTCCTGAATTTTTCTATCTATAATATCTCTCCATGATCATATTTCATGTCGCCATCTACGATGGTGGTTACAACTTTGCCGGTTAAGACCTTGCCTGCATATGGGGTGTTTCTGCCCTTGGAAAGGAAGGTTTCCGGGTCTACTTCCCAGGTCTCGTTTGGATCAAAGATTGCGATATCTGCCTTCGCACCCTCTGTGATACGTCCATAAGAATCGTCAATTCCAAGCACCTTTGCAGGGTTGTAACTCATCTTCTTGGCCATATCCATAATATCCATCAATCCGGTCGCAACTAATGCGGTATAGGTAAGTGCTGCACTCGTTTCCAAACCGACGATACCAAATGGTGCTTTATCGAAGTATTGTGCTTTTTCTTCCTCACCATGTGGCGCATGGTCTGTCGAAATCACCTGCATGGTTCCATCGACCAAGCCTTCCACAAGTGCTTTTACATCCGCGTCTGTACGAAGGGGTGGGTTCATCTTGTAATTGCTGTTTGCATCTGTGATATCTGCATCTGTCAAAGTAAAGTGATGTGGACATACCTCGGCGCTCACCTTTGCTCCAAGGCGCTTCGCCATGCGCATAAGCTCCACGGTACCAATGGTGGAACAATGGCAAAGATGCAGTCTTGCTCCACTCTCATTCGCCAAAAAGATATCTCTGGCTGTAATGACATCCTCAACAGAGTTTGGAATACCGTCTACCTGATACTTCTCGGAGGCAACGCCCTCGTTGAGTACGCCCGTTCCAACCAAATCCTTGTCCTCACAGTGTGCCATAATCAATGCATCCATCTGTGCTGCCTTCTTCATCGCCTCTTTGTAAAGGCGAATATCCATCACGCTCTTTCCATCCTCAGAAAATGCAACAGCCCCCGCCTTTATCATGGCTTCCATGTCTACCAGCTCTTTTCCTTCCATCCCCTTTGTAATGGCAGAAAGCTGTTTGACATGTACATAGCCTTCTTTCTGCGCTCTTGACAGGATATCCTCCAAAACCTCCACACTGTCTACAACCGGTTTTGTATTTGGCATCGCACAAATCGTTGTCACGCCACCTGCTGCTGCTGCCATGGTTCCTGTCACAAGGTCCTCCTTGTAAGTCAGTCCCGGGTCTCTAAGGTGTACATGTAAATCGATAAAACCGGGCATCACATATTTGCCCTGGGCATCAATCACGATATGTGCACTGTCCATCTCATCTTCCCTGTCATCAAAATATGCCTGTCCCTGACTGCGAACATAGATCTTTTTGATACGATCCTGTTCAATTTCTACATCTGCAACCTCGTGCAGTCCTGTGGCGGGATCCACCACATGGCCATTAATGATTACCATCGATTTCCTCCTGTTTCTCAATCGTACACTTCAGGCTCTCTTTATATAACATATACAGACATACCAGAGTTTCCTCCCAGTCTGCCTGTGTCACATGTGCCACAAAAACGATCTCGTCCCTTTCAACCTTCAAAGAACGAATATCCACAAACCAATCTGAAATAACGGACAACATCTGTGTCTGATTCATAGCATTCTCACAGGTTGCATCAGCCTGCAACTTTACACAAACGTCACATGCGTTCCCATCCTCCATAAGAGACTGTGTCTGCGTTAAAAACTCCGGTTCCGTTTCCGGTTCTTTCAAGAAAATGCCATATTGATAGTGTCTGGAAAGTTGCATCACTTTACGCATAAATCTCGGATAATAACAATCGTCCTCAAAACGAGTTAAAATCTCCTGTTCTCTCTTCGGCTTGTAAACCGGATCCTTTGTCTGCAGCTTCGCACGTGCGACCGCAACGGAACATTGCATACGCGCATCCATCTGTGCATGCAACACATTGTCAATCCGGTTAATATCCTCTCTGACTTGTGATAGGTTTTTCATTGGTTTTCTCTCCTAACTATATTCTTACTTATATTATCATAATAACGGGATTTCCTCAATAAAAAAGTCAGGGAATCAAATTTGAAATTGTATGATTTTAACAGAATATTTCCAACTAAAAAACTCATAATAACGATAACGAAACTTACAAAGACTCATAAGGAGCACAACATCATGCATATCGTATATCTCAGCTTATCACCCAGCGTGATGGTTGATTCAAAAAAAGTGAAAATCGGTGATATATCAACTGTTTTTTGCCAAGACCCTGCAGTTGCACATCGAATACGCAACCTACAGGTTTTCCAGTTTCCCACACAGGAACAAAACCAGAAGGTAATCACTGCACTGGCAATTGCACAGGCTATCACCAAGGAGATTCCCGACCTGGATTTAAGATGTCTCGGTAATGCGGAAATCATCGTCTATCAGCGCCACCTGTCTCCGGTAAGCAAATTAAAGGGAAACATAAAAACAATTGCTCTGATGCTTCTGACCTTTTTGGGCACCGCCTTTTCCATTATGTCCTACAACGGAGATGTGGGTACCATTGATTTATTAGAAAGACTGTACAATTTTTTCACAAATTCCCCGAAAGATCAATGGTTTGATTTTGGTGTAATCTTTTATTGTTTAGGGCTTTTCATAGGGCTTTTGGTCTTCTTCAATCACGGAATCAACCACAAGCTTACGGATGACCCAACACCCCTCCAGGTCCAGATGCGACTTTATGAACAGGATGTAAATACCGCAATTGTTGTGGATAGTGAAAGGAAGAATCATAGTCTTGATGCTGATACCTAGATGTTTCTTTTTGATTCTGTGCACCTGTGGAGGCGCTGCCCTTTCTGCCGGATATGTCGCCTTTATCACCATGCTTGGAGTCTTTGACAAATTAATTGAACAGACAAAATCCAGTCGTTTCGTCTATATATTGGAGACCTTTTTAATCCTGGGAGTGACTCTTGGAAACGCAGCCTTTGTTCTTCAATGGCAACTGCCATTTGGCGGATTCGGATTTTGCATTTTTTTATTGTTTGGAGGAATTTTCACAGGCTGTCTCGCCGGTGCCCTGGCAGAAACCTTAAAAGTCTTCCCGATTCTGTCCAGACGATTTTCCATGCGCACGCATCTTCCATATATTCTGATTGCAGCCGCAGTTGGAAAGGCCATTGGATGCGCCATTGATATTCTTTTTTTATAGGAGGTAATCATGAAAGTAACGCAAAGTGACCAAGCGTATAATCGCTATGTCGAAAGTATCACACCGAAGCACAGCTGCCCCATGAATTGTTTTCATGCATTCTTAGTAGGTGGTGCCATCTGTACACTCGGACAATTCATTACAAATATTTTGATGAACCAGTTTGATTACAGCGAAATCGATGCAAGAAGCATGTGTTCTTTGATTCTTGTCTTCCTGTCTGTAGTGTTAACCGGTTTTAATCTCTATAAACCAATCGCAAAATATGGAGGTGCAGGTGCATTGGTTCCCATCACCGGTTTTGCAAATTCCGTAGCCGCACCTACCATTGAATACAAAAAAGAAGGCGAGGTATTTGGTAAAGGTGTCAAGGTGTTCACCATTGCCGGACCCGTAATTCTATTTGGTATTGTCGTCAGTTTTTTAGCCGGACTTATCTATTGGATTTTCAAACTTTTATAAGGAGGCATATGAAATGAAACAAGAAAAAGAAGAAACACAACATTCACAAGCTATAGGAAAACAAAGTATTCGTTTTGATTTTCCACCGGCGATTATCAGCCACGCCAGTGTCGTCGGGGAAATGGAAGGAAACGGGCCACTTTCCTCCTATTTTGACCAGATTGAGACAGACCCAACCTTTGGAAAAGATTCCTGGGAAGAAGGAGAATCCGAGATGGTGCGTCGAGCGGTTCAGACAGCCATCACAAAATCAGGGATTGAAAAAAATGAGATTCGCTATATTTTTGGTGGAGATTTGCTCGGCCAGCTCATCGGTTCCACCTTTGGTCTTATGGATTTTGAGATACCATTGTTCGGTTTATATGGAGCCTGTTCCACATGCGGCGAAGCGCTTTCTCTGGCCTCTATGACCATCAATGCAGGATATGCAAGATATGCCATCGCTGTTACAAGCAGTCACTTCGGTGGTGCAGAAAAACAATTTCGGTTTCCTTTGGAATACGGAAACCAGCGTCCTCTGTCTGCAACCTGGACAGTAACCGGAAGTGGAGCTTTTGTACTCGCGCAGACATCCAAAGAACAGCCTATGAAGGAATACCCACGCATCACGGCAATCACCACCGGAAAGGTGATGGATTACGGAGTACGGGACAGCCTGAATATGGGTGCCTGCATGGCGCCGGCTGCAGCTGACACCATCTATCAATGTCTCGAGGACCTTTCTCTATCCCCCTCTTACTTCGATAAAATCATCACCGGTGATTTAGGCAAAGTCGGAAGTGAGATTCTAATAAAGCTTCTTCGGGACAACGATGTTGACATTGAAAAACAGCACATGGATTGTGGTATAGAAATCTACAACAACGAGTCTCAAGATACACACAGCGGCGGAAGCGGATGTGGATGTGCAGCCTCTACATTGGCTGGGTATATTCTTCATCAAATGGAAACCGGTGTATGGCATCGCATCCTCTTTGTTCCAACCGGGGCGCTTCTTTCCACAGTCAGCTACAACGAAGGACAAACCATCCCCGGAATTGCACATGGTGTCATCATAGAATCAACCGCATCCTAACCCGGATGCAGATGGATTACTATCATTTTCAGGAGGTTTTCACATGGATTATATAATTGCTTTTTTAGTTGGAGGCGCCATCTGTGTCGCTTCCCAGATTCTCATGGATACCACCAAACTGATGCCCGGACGTGTCATGGTCCTGCTTGTCTGCACGGGTGTTATCCTGGGAGCACTTGGAATCTATGAACCGTTTTTAGACTTTGCAGGCGCCGGTGCCGCTGTTCCTCTGACCGGATTTGGTTACAGCCTTTGGAATGGTGTAAAGGAAGGCATCGACAAGGATGGATTTCTCGGTTTGTTTCGCGGCGGTTTCACACAGGCAGCCGTTGGAACATCCGCAGCGCTTATCTTCTCCTACTTTGCTTCTCTCATCTTCTCCCCAAAGATGCCAAAAAACTAAACCGCATAGAAAAAGGGACTGCATATGCAATCCCTTTTGTTGTGTGTTTTATTGAGCAGACGGTACATTTGGATCCGGCACAACCGGTACATCTGTACTTGGCGCAACCGGTACATCTGTACTTGGTGGCGCCTGTGTCGTTGGTGCCTGCGTCGTTGGCGCTTCCGTCGTTGTCATCGGTATCGGAGCCTGTGTGGTCGTTTCTTCCGATTGTGTGGTTGCCTCTGTCGTCGTTTCCTTTGTTGTCTTTTGTGGCTTATCACCCGGATCATCACCCGGATCATCACCGCCACTTACCTTTTGGAATTTAACTTTGATAGTTGCGTTTGCCTGTACATTTTCAAAGGTATAGCTTGTCACAACACCGACGCTCTTGCCATTGACTAATACATCTTTAATCTGATATCCACTCTGTGGTGTGATAAAGAAGGTTACGCTCGATCCCTTTGGCACCTTTGCCGATTTCGAGATGGAACCACCCTTACCTGCGGAAGACTTGATGGTAATCTCACCCTCTTCTTCCGGCGTATGGATATCACACTCTTCCTCTGTATATTCGTATTCGGTTGTAGCCTTTCCTCCGTCTACACTCACGAGACTCTTCTTACCATTTTCATCTACTTCGACAGCAAATTCAATCGTTTCCGGACATCCGCTATTCGCAATCTTATGACTTTCTGTACAAAGTGTGATATTGGCATGTCCCTCACAGCGTTTTCCCGGTAAATCTTCTTTTGCATACCAATCCGTATAAGTCGGACATCCGCTGCCCGGAAGCAATCCACTCATCTTACAGAGTGTTACCTGTGTCAATCCATCCGGTCGTACCCAGTCAGCCGTTGTGTCCTGACCTTCTAATTCGACAATCTGATCCATGATATCTCTCCACATGTACTTATGGGTATTGCTTCCACCCATGTCGACATTGGAGTCATATCCCATCCAGATAGATGCTGTATAATATGGTGTCATACCACAGAACCACAAATCGTAGTTTGAAGAGGTGGTACCTGTCTTACCCGCACAGGTCATACCGGACTGCAATCTTGCAGGTGTACCTGTACCGGATCTCACTACGTTCTTCATCGCATCAATCAACTGCCATGCGGTTGTCTCACGCATCGCACGATGCGAGGTTGGCGTTGTATTGTCAATTACGACATTTCCATCATGATCAATTACCTTGGAATAATATATTGGCTTGTTATATATACCACCATTGGCAATTGCAGCATAAGCGGCTGTCATCTCAATGTTATATACACCTTTACTAAGACCTCCCAGCGCACATGCCTGTGTCTTATCGGTCAGCATCGCTCCGTTCGTGTCGATTTCCTGATCAATCAACGTCGTGTACCCAAGCTTCATCAGATAGTCATATGCCACATCCGGTCCCACCTTTGTAATCGCCTTAACCGCAAGGACGTTGATGGAATTCTGAATACCGATTCGAATCGACTGCAGACCGCTATGTCCACCACCGGCATTTCGCACATCTCCACCACCGGCATATTGATATGGTTCATCGTTAAAGCAGGTTGCAAGACCGCCCTGTCCACTCTCTATCAAAGGATAGTACGCAGCCACAATCTTAAATGTCGAACCCGGCTGACGCTTCGCATCGGTTGCACGGTTAAATGCAAGATTTGTCTTCTTCTCTCCACGTCCACCATACATCGCTTTTACATATCCGGTCTTCTGATCCATAATCGTAAATGAAGTCTGTGGCTGTGGAGTCACCGTAAAGGTTTCAGCCACAAAGGTTCCATCAATCTGGTTAATCATCGCTTCCTTAAACTCATCTGCAGCAGCTCTTGCTGCCTCTTCGGAAGGATAGATACTGTTATACTTTTCATTACCGGTTTTCTCTGCAAAATATTGCGTTAAATGTCCAATCCAGTAATTATGTTCTTCCTTATTTGGATCCACCAATGTCAGCTCATACGTAAGACCCACTTTGGTACCACTGCCCAGATAGTCCGGATTGTTCATTACAGAATCGACAATATTCTGAATCTTTTCATCCTGTACGGAATAAATCTCATATCCACCCGTATAAATTAAGTTTGAAGCTTCCGTCTCTGTACACTGATAAAGCTCCATAAAATCCTGGGTCAACTGATTGATAATCGCATCCTCATAATAGGTGTAAACATCTGCCTGTGCAACCTCGATTTCATGGATTTCACTGATTCTGGCATACACATCATCTGCCATCGCCTCATCATATTGCTGCTTCGTGATATATTCAAGCTCCAGCATCTTATCCAATACATCCTCACGACGTGATGAACTGTCCTCCGGATAAAGAATCGGGTCATATCCGGTTGGATTCTTCGTAATTCCTGCTATCGCAGCAATTTCCGATATCGTAAGCTCCGTCATATCCTTACCAAAGTACTTATTGGCCGCTGCCTGAATACCATGCACACCTCTTCCAAGATATATCGTATTGAGATAATACTCCACCAGCTCTTCTTTTGTATACTTTTTCTCCAGCTCAATCGCAAGATACATCTCCTGAACCTTACGTTCAAGCCTGTCCATAAATGTTCTCTCATCCAAGCCGACATTAAACACATGGTTCTTAATCAGCTGCTGTGTCAGAGTCGAAGCACCCTCATCAAATTTTCCGCTTGCTGCACCTCTGAAAAAGGCACGGAAAATACCTCTGACATCGATACCATTGTGCGTCCAAAAACGCTGGTCCTCAATCGCAACGAACGCATTGACAATATCCTTTGGAATCTCGTCATAATATACATACACACGATCCGAGTTATACGTTGCAAGTTCTCTTTCTTCATTTCCATTCGCATCATAGATATTCGTCCGGAATCCCTTTGGTACAATACTGATTTTTGATACATCCGGCGCATTGTCCAAAATACCCTTCATCATACCAAATCCGGCTCCCGCACAGGCGATAATACCCGCAATGATTCCAACCAATAAAATTTTAAACAGATTTACTAATAGCTTTCTGCTATTTCTCTGACCTTTGGAAACAAGCTTCTGTTGTTTTTTGATTGTTTCCGATTTCGCATATCCCATCGAGCTGCCTCCCTTATTTCTCCTTGCGACATTAGTTAATGACAATTATACCAAACTTCACTGACAAATACAAGTTTTTAACCTATTCTAAACATTTTTCTTTCCCTCTATTCTTTTTTTACATTTTCTGTTAAAATAGATATCGACGAAAGACAAAGGAGGCCTACGATGCGAGGTTATATTGGAATTGGACATTCAGACGATATCGAATCTGCGGTTCGCGAAGCAACCAAAGGACTGAAAAAAGCAGATTTATTAATTCTTTACGCGCCATTTTCCTATGCAGAAAAGGCAGCGGATATCTTGGCAGAAAAATATCCACACACACCTATGATTGGAACCTGTGGCGAAAGCATCGCCAAAGGCTGTGTATTAAATAAAGCAATTACTGTCATCGGCTTTGCCGGTGTCGAAGTGGTAACCGGATTGATTGAGCAGGTTCGCACCACTCCGATTCAATCTATGGATACGTTTCAGGAAAATATCCGGAAAATTGAAGCCGGCAAAAACAATACCATCTGTCTGGAATTCGTTACCGGCAGCGAAGAGCGTGTCATTTCCACCGTGAATACCATATTAGGTGAAGCCGGCATTCCTCTGATTGGGGCAAGCTGTTATGGTATCCCATTGGGCGAAAAACCACTTGTCATTTACAACGGCAAAGTACATCACAATTGCTGTGTTTATGCATTTATCAAAAATCAAGCCGGAGCCATCCGCTTGTACAAAGAAAATATCTATACCAGAGGCAGTCGCCGTGCCCATATGGCAACGTTGGTTGAGCCAAACACCAAGACGCTCTTCCAGCTTGATGGTATTCCCGCAGTCGAAATCTATCAGGCGGAGACAGACACCCTGATTGAAGACATCGTTTCCAGCATGCCAAGACATCCGTTAGGCAGAGCACTTGGGGACGACACCTGCATCATCCAGACGGTATCAGTCGACCGAAATGGTGTCATGTTCAACGGAAAAGCGATTCACGAAAATGACAGCATCTATATTATGAAATTGATGGACTACCAGCAGGTGCATACCGATTTATTGAACGAGATGCAGGAAGACAGTGATCATATCTCCTTTCTTCTTTGCTTCGATAGTATCAACCGTCTTCGCTTATTTGCAGAGGATGGGTATCTTGCGGAATATGCAGCGTCCATGGCGCAGCTCGCTCCATCCGCATCGTTGCTTGGAGACGGTCAGCAATTTAAGAATCAGCATATGAACCAGACACTTTTATGTGCCGCATTTGAATAGAAATACAGCAGGAGGGCTTACATTATGTTTAAGAAAAAAGTAGAGGTACATGCCGTACCGACCGAAACTGCAACCGGACTGGCCCTGGCAAAGAGCTTAGAGCCAATCACACAGATTACAAAGAATCTGAAACAAAACAGAAAATATCTGATTGAGGAAGAAACACAGACGTCCAATCAGATTTCCACCATTCAGGAATCGTTTGATACGATTTTGATGCAGTCAGACCAGGTTGCAAATGGTATGGATTCTATCAAGGAAGAGTTCAGTCATATCGTAGACGTTTCCTCTCAGATTGAAGGCAGTGTATCCGGCGTATTGACAGCGACTGATCAGGCAAGTGAAAATGTAGAAAGCTTGAAAGAAAGCTCCGCAGACGTGATTGAGAACTTTGAGCGTGTTATCGAGGTACTTGGCAAGTTCCAGAACAGCTTTGACGAGATTCAGGAAACCATGTCCGGCATCATCGGTATTGCAAACCAGACAAACATGCTCTCTCTCAATGCTTCCATCGAAGCAGCACGTGCCGGGGAACACGGATACGGATTTGCAGTTGTTGCAACAGAGGTCAACACCCTTGCTGCACAGATCAAGAAGCTGGTAGATACCGTCAACAACAACATGGCGCTATTAAAAGAGGATGCTGCGAATTTGAACACCTCCATGAACAGTGCGAATCAATTGCTGTATCAGGAGCAGGAACAGGTTGCAAAGACAACGGAGCTTTTTGAGAACATCAAGGATTCTGTCAGTGGAGTCATCGAAGTACAGCAAGCGATCGCAGGCGCAGTTGATAACTGTAATTCTGTGGCAGATCAGATTCAAGGGGATATCCTGGATGCAAAGGAGAGTTATATCGGTGTGTCCGAAACCGTCAACCAGCTTTCCGGAGATATCACTCGTAAGAACCAGCTCTACGAGGATATGTTAAATCTCCTGGAACAGGTTGATCCAATTGTAGAGGACATCCAGACAACACATCGCAATATCTGATTTAAGATAAACAAAAAACGGTCGAAAGTTTGAACTATGTTTTCAATCTTTCGACCATTTCTTTTTTCACATTTTCTATCAATAACTCCAAATCCTGATAATCAAAAATCGAAAGCTTTGGAAGTTCATTCTCCATCTTTTCTTTCGATGACTCAAAGATTGCAATCATCTGTGGCAATTTTACATCCACATCTTCTCTTTTTATCTCACGAATCACACTGACATCGTTCATATTCCCTTCAAAGTGGATATCACGCAGATGATATGCGTGGATGATATAAGAATTCAGTCGATCATAATCTCCGTAATAATATCGCTTTGATAAAAATGCGTCACGATCATACATCCGGCTTTGTTCTGTCACCCAAATCTTCGCTACCTTGTCAAAAAGCACTTCCTCCTGACCCTCTCGATTATAGAACCGAAAATGCTTCTGCCAATACTGCTCGATAAACCTGCAATCCAGCAGGAGGTGCGCATAATATCCCAACACCAATGGCTGCTCCATCCTACCTGCATATTGTTGCTCAAACATCAAAAGATTTGGTTTTCTGGCAAACAACGGATAGGTTTCATCATCCCAGAAATGTGTACGCCTTTTTTCTGTACAGACATCCGGCAGGATACTGCCCAGATAAAACTTCTGCTTCCAATCTGTATCCTCAATCCCTAACGTATCTATCATTTGCTTTGCACACAGAAGATGCATCACATAGCCTGGCATATTCGAACCTCCGACAATAAATCATCATCCAAATACAAATTCGGCATTGTTAATTTCCGACCGGTATTTCGGTCCTTTGTACGTACCACTTTCGCAGTCGGATACCGTTTCGTCTCCTGTCTGCGCTCTTTCGAATCAGCAAGATGCTTCTGAATATCCTCTACACTATAAAATAATAAGCCTTCCAAAATATCCCGAATCCGGTATGGAATACTTTCCTGACACAGCAACCGATCCTCTGTCGTGCGAAAGCTCCTCTTGAAATCAATACACCGAATATAGATATCCCGGTTACTTCCAAATCCCCGACCCTCAAATACATGTCGAAACTGCTCCAGGGACTGAACCCGTACATTCGCTGTTTCATTGCTGTCGCAGGATAACGATTCCCCTATCGACATGGCGTAAACGTAACAGTCTTCCCTCGTTCGAAGGTTTTGTAAAAATGCATACACTGCCAAAGAAATCCCCCATGTATGCGATGGAAAGATAATTCCCACACTCTGTGCATCCATCAGTTCTCCCTGATATTGGGTATATTTTTCCACCCTGCAATTTGGTAAATATCTTTTTAACTGTTCAATCATCGACTGCTTTGCATCCATCTTCCATGCATGCGCTCCCGATACATCTTCAAAATCCGAAACATAAAATATGTAATTGTACGAAGCCTCCCCTGTCTGGGACATCCTTCGTTCCAGCATCTTTGCTCCCCCTAATTTCCTCTCTTTTTTAACAACGTGCCATAGAGAGTCCGAAAAGCAAATCGCCGGTATTCTTCAATGGTCATCCCCATGTCCTTCGATATCTCTCTCTTCTTTCGTTCTGAAATCTGTATGATTCCACTCAATGCCGACCAAAGATACAGCACCGTCGGTTTTAATTCCAAATCATCCTTTAGTACTTTGGTCTTTTGTCCTTTGATAATCAAATCCGCAATCACAGCATATAAGTCCTGAAGCATCCCGATTCTTATATCATCGATTTTCTTTCTGCTGTTAGTTGCTTTATCCTCTATCATCAAAGAGACAAAATAGCGCGGATATCGCTCACAAAAATTCACCAGACAATCACACAATTGATAGTAGCTATCCTCAAACTTCTGATTTGCCTGGATGCACATTGCCAGTTCTTCCAACAAGACATCCAGATAATCCCCCACTATGGAATTATAAATATCCTCTTTGCTTTTGAAGTAAACATAAATCGTAGACTTACTATAATCTGCTAAAACCGCAATGTCGTCCATCGTTGTTTCCGCTACCCCTTTGGTTGCAAACAATTCCTTTGCGGCACTCAGAATATTGTCCCGATTAAATTGCTCCAATGCTTCTTTCTTCCGTGCTCCCATACCAACTCCCAAACGCAACTTACAACTAATAGTGCTATTATACAACCATTATTTTGTTTTTTCAACTATAATTTCTTTTTTTCGACTTATAATATAGTATTTGTACTTTATATATAGTTTTTACACCATAATTACGTCATATGTACTTTATATTTTATTATCGTACTCTAAGTATGATTTCGTTAAAAATTATAGAGAAACCAAGGCTTTGCGCATACGCAGCAACAATTTTTTCTCCAATCGACTGACCTGTACCTGACTGATTTGAAGCTGTCTTGCCACCTCGTTTTGCGTCTTTTCTTCAAAAAAACGCAGCTCTATCAATCTTCGTTCGGTCTCATTCAGCTGTTTCATTGCCTGTTGAATCATCATTTTGTTCATGATATTTTCCGCTGCAATCTCTGCATGACTCTCATCCACCAATCGTTCTTCTAATAAAGCACCGTCCTCCCGGGCTCCTGAAACGGGCTGTTGAATACTCTCCACCTCCCGGTTTGCCTCTGTTGCAAGTACGATTTCTTCCGCGGACAATCCTGTTTCCATACAAAGCTCTTCCATGGTTGCATCCCTTCCCAGGCTCTGCATCAACCGCTGTCTCGCCTGACTGATGTGATATCCGTTTTGCTTCAGGATACGTGAGATCTTAATGGCTCCATTATCACGAAGAAATCGTTTGATTTCTCCCTGAATCAAAGGAACTGCATAAGTAGAAAACTGCACACCAAATCTTGTTTCAAATCGATCCACTGCTTTTAGCAGCCCAATACATCCGATCTGATACAGTTCCTCCAAATCATATCCCCGATTCATGAATCTTCTGGCAATGCTCCAAACAAGTCCGGTATTATCCGATACGATGGTTTCCTTTGCGGCTTTACTTCCCATCTGCGCCTGTTGAAATAATTCCCATTCATTCATTTATTCAAACGGATGCGCATTCGCACCAATCTCCTTCCACATTTTTACAACGGTCCCTTCCCCAAACACAGAGGCCACCTCCACACGGTCCATAAATGCCTCCATAAAAGAAAAGCCCATACCACTCCTATCCTCTTCCGGCTTTGTAGTAAACAACGGTTCCATTGCCTGCTCCACATTCTGAATTCCGACACCCAAATCGGAAATCTCTATGTACACCTCCCGGTCGGTTACTTTGCCACGCAGCCGAATCTTTCCCGGACCCTTTTCATAGCCATGAATAATGCAATTTGTCACCGCCTCTGATACTGCCGTTTTTACATCTGAAACCTCCTCCAAAGTCGGATTGGTCGAAGTGATAAATGCCGCGACAATCACCCTCGCCAATGCTTCATTCTTTGCATTGCTATCAAACTCCACCAATAATTCGTTCGTATTATTCATAGTAACCTCCTGCCAATAATTCCTGTTTTACTTCATCCCTTGTCTGCCGCTTCTCCACAATCTGATAAATGCCTGACATTTTCAGCACGCGGTCTATCGCATCACTCACATGAATCACATAAACCTTTCCACCCTTATCTCGCACCTTTCGATACCTTCCTGTCAAAAGACCGATTCCGGAACTGTCCATAAAGCTTGTCTTTGAAAAATCAAAGATGATATAGCGAACCTTTTCCTCCTCAAATACATGCTCCGTTTTTCTTTTCAACATATCTGCTGCACAGTGATCAAGTTCTGCCGGCAAATAATAAATCAACACTTCATTCCCAACTTCAAATATCATACTGACCTCCTAAAATGAATAAAAAAAAGAAAGCAAACAAACGTTTACTTTCTTTCGTAATTTGAAATATTATTCTTTATCTATCATATTCTGTATATCTGTATCTGACATTCCGGATACCACACTCGAATAATCCGGCATCCCCTCCTGCTTGGAAACACCGTTTTTCAATTCATCAAGTTCCTTATTCAAACGGGCATTCTCGTCATCCAGTGTATGAATCATGGTATTCTTGCCGGCCAGCTCTTCACTATATGTCTTTATCAATGTATCGTTTTCTTCCTTGAGCTTCTTCTTGTATCCGGGAAGCACCAATATCAAAAACATACAGATACCAAGCACAATTCCAAGCAACACATACAACCCGGAATAACGTGCCATACTCAGCTGTCCAAACTGTCCGGCTCTGGCAACCTTGACATCCTTTCTTGCCTGAAACTCCTGAATCACACTTCGTTTCTCCGGTGGCTTCGGCGTTATCCCATCCTCTGTCACCACGATTTCTTCCATGTACTCATCATCCAAAAGGCCATCATTGTCAATCGTCTCGTTTCGCATACGAATGATATTTTCTTCCGTATCACCCATCTCACGAAGGTAATGAATCGCCGTTGCATTTGCCTTATCAATCTTGAGCACTCTTCTCAGTGTCACACGCGCTTTCTCATAATTATCCGTCCGTATATAGAGCAGAGCCAAAAGCAAGTATCCTTTTAGAAAATGAGGATTGTCTGACAATGCACTCTTTAATTGCAAAATAGCAAGATCGAAATCCTCACTCTGCGAATAACCAAGTGCCATATTGAACTTCCTTGCCAGCTGATCCGCATGTTCCAAACGTGCCGGATCTTTTTTGATTTCCTTCAAATACTTGGATGCCAAATTATTTTCCGGTTGCACATTGACGCTGACAACCCATTCACTCATCGCCTGTACCGCTTCGCCCATTTCGTAATATATCAGGCCCAACAGATTGCGGGCTTTTATATTCCGTTTGTTATAACGAAGGGACTGCAACAAAGAGGCTATCGCTCCGGAAAGATCCCTTGCTGTTGCACGGTCATATCCCACATTGTAATGATAATTGGATGTGTTATACGCCTTTTTGAGCATATCGAGTGGCAGATAGCACTTCGAACAATATCCGGTTTTTCGTACCTGCGCACCACAATGTGGGCACAAAACAGGTCTCATTGTCGTTGCCATCTTTTATCTCCTTGTACGTACGGACACTGCACTGTCCAAAATATTGGTTTGGCTGCGCAAGTCCTGTGTCATCTGTAACACAATATCACTGATATCCTTTAAATCATTGCTGTAAATCGCTTCTTCTGCCTGATTCACTTCCGGAATCGGAGAAAAACGCTTCAGTTCTTCCTCAAAATTAATCATAGCTCCTCCATGTGTCTTTGAGCTTCCCTGCCAAATACAAGGAACCCACCGCAAACAAACGAGCGCCCTGCTGCCTGCTTGCCTGATAAGCCTGTGTCACACAATCATCCATCTCATCCTGTGCAACAACACGAACTGTTTTCTCATATTCTTTCGCATACTTTCGAAACAGTGCTGCAATATAATCTGCACTGATTCCTCGTTCATTTTGTAATGCAGTCACATACACTGTCTGCACCGACAGGTCTTTCATCAGCTTTGCAATCATCGGCTCATAATCTTTGTCAGTTGCCACAGCAAACAGAAGATTATAAGGCATATCGCCATACTGTTCCAACACGCTCTGCACAAAACGATGGATTGCGTGCAGATTATGCGCACCATCTACAATCAATCCTTCTGCAAGTTCTTCCATGCGTCCCGGCCAATAAAAACGATCCAACGCACACTGTAAATGTTGCGCTTCCAATGTCTTGCCCAGAAGAACCCTGCATACCTCCAACGCTGTCACAGCATTGTCTATCTGATAAACCGCCTGTCCCACAAGGTGTAAACCGCTGTAATCATAATAGCGACTATGCATAGAAAAATCAATGGTTTTATCTGTAATTTCATCGATAATATACTCTACATTTGCGACATTAACTGCACAAGACTGCATCAATCTCGCCTGTTCCATCACGACGCGATCTGCTTCAACATTGCCTGTATGAAACACAACCGGAGTCTGCGCTTTGATAATTCCTGCTTTTTCACGTGCAATTTCCGGTATCGTTGTTCCCAGATATTTTTCATGGTCGAGTCCTATGGCTGTAATCACGCTTACCTTTGGTTGCAAAATATTGGTTGCATCGAGTCTGCCGCCAAGCCCGGTTTCGTAGATAATATAATCTGCATCCGTATTTGCAAAATATACAGCTGCCATTGCAAACAGGAATTCAAAGTATGACAGATGCATACCGCCCTGTTCCATCGTCTTCTCACAGGCTTGTTTTACCAGCTCAAAGGTCTCGCAAAATTCTTCCTCGGAAATCCCCTCTATACGTTCGGTCATATCCACCAAGTGAGGGGATGTAAAGGTCCTGACACGATATCCTTCCTCTCGAAGCATACATGCCAAAAAGGTGACCGTAGAGCCTTTTCCGTTTGTGCCCGCCACATGAATACATGCTTTTTTTTGATGTGGATTTCCAAGGTTCTCCATCACCTGTAACAGATTCTCATTACCTGACTTGTTGCGTCCATCGGTCATTGGTCCAAACAATGGAATCTGCTCAATATATCTCTGTGCCTCTCTCATGCTGTCATTCATAATTTTTAGTCCTTTTTTATTCTAGTATACCCTGATAGGGCTTTGCTTATCGGTTATCCACCTGTTCCGGATACATATCATGGTGAGACAAGCGGTCAAATGCCACTTCCTCCCATCTTGTTCCCGGCTTGCCATAATTACAGTATGGGTCAATGGAGATGCCGCCACGTGGCGTAAACTTGCCCCATACCTCTATATATTTCGGATCCATCAATTTGATCAAATCATTCATAATGATATTGACACAGTCCTCATGGAAATCTCCATGATTGCGGAAGCTGAACAAATACAGCTTCAATGATTTGCTCTCAACCATACGGATATCCGGTACATAGGATATATAGATGGTTGCAAAATCCGGCTGTCCGGTAATCGGACACAAGCTGGTAAATTCCGGACAATTGAACTTCACAAAATAGTCCCGGTCCGGATGCTTGTTTACAAAGCTCTCTAAAATCCCCGGATCATAATCTGACGGATACTGCACCTTCTGGTTGCCCAGCAAGGAAATTCCATTCATTTCATCACCTGTTCTCGACATGCTATCTTCTCCTTTTTTAATATTTCGTTACTGTTTAGACCCGGCCAGATTGTAATCGTTTATATTTATATCATATTTTTGAATTCTGATACATCCATAGACAATTTATTGAACCTAAGAAGTTCTAATTGTTCTGAATGAAGATATTCTTTTTTTACGCAACCGCCTCCAATTCGCCATCCATGGCTCAGTGGAGGCTTGTTTGAACGTCCTGTTCAAACATTGCTGATTATTAACAGAACAACAAGAACTTCTAAGTTTCAAACATATGTCTATTTCTGTATCAGAATTCAAAAATATGTATGTAAATATTGTCTGCTTCACGATTACAATCCGGCCAACGTCTGAACAGTAACTGTATTACACTTAAGAACTTCTAAAGTACAAACATATGTATATTCATGACATATATAATGAAAATATATAGCAAATATAATCATAATAAGTTTCGCAATTGCTGATAAACACTGTTATATATAGTCTCATCTATATTCGTGAATAGACATATGTTTGAATCTTAGTTGTTCTTAATATTCTGTTCAATATCAGCAATGTTTGAACAGGACGTTCAAACAAGCCACCACTGAGCCATGGATGGCGAATTGGTGGCGGTTGCGTTCGATATGAATATGTGAATACAGAATATTTAGAACATCTTAGATTCAATAAATCGGATATTCATGAATATAGATGAGACTATATGTACTTCAGTGTTATCACATATTATAATGTTATTTCATTATTTTGATAAAAGGAATATATCACTTTCTCCTTTACCTTTTTTCCGGTTAGTTGCTCTATGACCTGTGCATAGTTTTCAAGCTGTCCGTGATAACGGTCAACTAATGTCTGCAGGGATGCGACGTCCGTTTTGTAGTCCATCAACACAACTTCGTCTCCTTCAAGAAAGAAGGCATCGATAATACCCTGTACGATTAGGATTTCATCCTCATCGACATCTTCATAGACACTGCGTACATCCACACCGGCT
>JBJENA010000076.1:0-30855 GCA_051879955.1 Wujia sp. | reverse complement strand
AAATAGCTATCGTAGTAGTTTCGGTATAGGAAATGATTTCCGTCCTCTGTGTGAAGTAGATATTCACATTCCGGACAGGATTCATACCAGTTTTTGTAGTATGGCAGAAGCTTATCTGCTATTGGAACCTTTCGAATACCATTTTCTGTTTTACTACAGATAACATCAAAATACTGTTCTTCCAGATGAACATTTTCTTTTTTTAAATCCAGCAATTCTGAAACTCGAACTCCACTGTATAGAAGCATTAATATAATCTGATAATACTTATCTTCTTTTTGCTCCCATATCATATCAATTTCGTTCTTTTCAAATTTGTTTCTGTCGTATTTGTTAGGATTGCCTAATATAATCTGTGATTGCAGAATATATGGGAAGAGCTTCTGATTATACTCGAGAAGCTCTTTTTGTATGTCCTAACCAACATTAGATAATTATGAGAGAGGAGATTCTGTTGGTTGCAGAAAAACTTGCTTTAGAACTTTCATTGAGATTTTTC
This sequence comes from Wujia sp., assembly GCA_051879955.1. GTDB lineage: Bacteria > Bacillota > Clostridia > Lachnospirales > Lachnospiraceae > Coprococcus_C. The sequence continues at coordinate 30,356 of JBJENA010000076.1, read as the reverse complement.
TTGAAACATGGTATATTAACTTTATATATCTTTTTTGAAGGAAGGGTTATTTTGCAAGAGAATTTTGATGATTTTGAAATGGAAACGACGTCAATTTGGTCGTTTCCAGATAGAGGGAATTGGGCGACACATGCTGGAAATTATAGAGGAAATTGGTCACCGTATATTCCTAAAAATCTAATATTGAGATATACAAAAGAAAATGATTGGGTATTGGATCCGTTTTTGGGAAGTGGAACAACAGCTGTTGAAGCTGCCTTGTTACAAAGAAATTTCATAGGTGTGGACATTAATCCTAATGCACTAGAATTAGCCCAAAATAATATGAAAGGAATTGATACAGAATGTCACAATGTACTTAAATTGGGCGATGCATGTAAATTGGATTTCCTGAAAAATAATAGTATTGATCTCATATGTATGCATCCACCATATTGTAATATTATTAAGTATAGTAGGGACCTAGACGGAGACTTGTCATTGTTAGAAGAGAATGATTTTTATGAGAAAATGAAAAAAGTTGCAGAGGAAAGTCATCGAATTCTGAAACAGGGGAAGTATTTAGGCCTTTTGATTGCAGATATGAGAAAAAATGGTTATATTATTCCACTAGGTTTTAATGTTATGCAGATATTTCAAAACCAAGGTTTTTTATTAAAAGAAATTGTTATTAAAGAACAACATAATTGCCGTTCTACAGAAAAGTGGAACAATATAAGCCAAAATAGAAATTTTTTATTGATAAAACACGAATATTTACTGATTTTAAAAAAATAGGAGGAGAAGGAATGGCAAGAAAAAATCCGTTAGTTTTGCCAATTTTAAAATGGGTAGGTGGTAAAAGACAACTTTTGGATAGCATTGAACCACTTATTCCAAAGTGTTCGACATATTATGAACCATTTATCGGAGGGGGGGCGGTATTGTTTAGTAAACAGCCTGATAAAGCTGTTATAAATGATTCGAATCCTGAATTGATAAATGTTTATTTGACAATTAAAAATGAACCAGATGCATTGATAGAAAAATTGAAAGAACACAAAGAAAATAGTTCAGAAGAATATTTTTATTTTGTTCGCGCGTTGGATCGGGATAAAGATATATTTGAAAATATGACGAATGTTGAAAGAGCTGCACGAATTATATACTTAAATAAAACATGTTATAATGGATTATTTCGAGTAAATAGCGCAGGAGAGTTTAATTCTCCTTGGGGTAGATATAAAAATCCTAATATTACAAATGAAACTACAATAAATGCACTTCACACATATTTAAATAAAGCAAAGATTACTATTAAATGTGGTGATTATAGGGAAGCTTTAAAAGGTATCCGAAAGGGAGCATTTGTATATTTTGATCCTCCATATATGCCAATTAGTTCATCTGCTTCATTTACTGGATATACTGCAGGTGGATTTGATGAACGAGAACAGATTGCACTTAAAGAGCAATGTGATGCTTTAGATGCAAAGGGAATCAAGTTCTTGCTTTCGAATTCATCTTGCCCATTTATTGAAGACTTGTATAAAGACTATATTATTGATCATGTAAATGCTAAAAGAGCAATTAATGCCAATCCAGAGAAGCGAGGAGAAATAAAGGAGGTACTTGTACGTAATTATGAGCTTGATTGATGAAAAGTGGGAAATACTATTTGAAAAGTACAATATCGAAAACGAAATAAAGAAAAATGGATTTTTTTATATAACGGCAGATCAAATTCGTGAGGTAAAGGAACCGCGATTGATGACTAAATTTGATACAAGGGAGTCACTTCCAAGTGTGTTTGGTAAAAAAATATCAATTTTACCTGTGACGAGAGGAAAGTATGTACTTGGTGAATTTGATTTGTATCAAGAATTTCCTGAAATTGATTCGGATATTAAGCAAATGACAAGTGCGAAAATACCTGAATATTATGAAACAATCGATATAAATGATATTCGTTCAGAAGCAAATGCTATCAATATTATGAGTATTGCAGGCATTTTAGATGATTTCTTAGGGGAAGAAAATATGGTTCAGACAGTATCTGGTCGGATGAGTTCAGGTAGTTTTGGATTTAATGTAAGTGATTATTCAAAATCCACGTCAATTGGAGACAAACCATATATTATCGTTCAGAATTCTCAGGTGGAGATAGATGGAGGTTTTGAGAATCATAATGTTTTTTCTATTATAGAAGGCAAAAATGTCGTGCATAGTAATTTTTTGATTCGACAACTTTATTATCCAACAAAATTATGGAGTCAAAAAATAAATAAACCAATTCGACCAGTGTTTATGATTTATTCTAATAGTATTTTTAGATTATTGGAATACGAATTTACGGACATAGGATATTATAATTCTATAAAATTAGTACAGGAACGAAATTACAGTTTGGAGGACATTGAAATATCGTTGGATGACTTACGTGATGTATGGAAAAAAACAATTATTAAACCTGAACCAAATGTTACGTTTATTCAAGCTGATAGTTTTAATAAGGTTATTTCATTGGTTGAGAATTTGAATGAAAGTCCAATGACAACTGTTGAGATTGCAGAGTTGTTTGGCTTTAAAGAAAGGCAGTCAGATTACTATTTTAATGCGTGTAAGTATCTTGGATTAGCTGAAAAAGTTTCGGATGAAGAAGGAGTAAAAGTACATATTTCAGGTCTTGGAAAAAGAATATTGCGAATGAAATATAAGGAACGTCAGTTAGAGTATGTGAGACTCATTATGGAACATCAAATATTTCATGAACTTTTTGGGGTTATGCTTCAAATTGGAGAAATTCCAGATAAACTTTTTGTTACAGCTAAAATGAGAGAATTAGGTGTTTGTGGTGAGAATCTGATTGATAGACGTTCAAGTTCTGTGAGGGGCTGGCTGTATTGGATTCTTACATTAGTTAGTTGACGGAAAATTTTTATGGATCCAACGAATGAAAATACAATTTATGGCTAGTCCTTTATGAAGTATAGAGTGTTTCTTCAGCAAGAAAGGAGGAGCGATTTTTGTTGGGAGATCTTAATATGTATGTGAAAGATTTTATGGAATGGTGTAATTTAAATCAAGGTTTTTTGTCTTTTGTTCTTTCTTTGATGACAATAATTTTAAGTGTCATAGCAATAATAGTTTCAATTAAAATGGCATACTTACCTTATCGTAGTAGAATCAAAATAGTACCAGATGCATATGGTGATTCCGAAAAAGTAGTAATGGATATAATAATATTCAATTATGGATATACAAAGATTGGAATAAGTAACATTACAGTTTTTGATAATAAAAATCTTGTGTTAGGTATGTACAAAGGAAAAACGATTTATATTAAATCAGGAAAAGTGAAAAAATGTAGGATTGAAATAAAGGATAAGATAGAATTTTTTGAAGAAAACATACTTGATTTAAACAATAAGATTATAATTAAGCTGTCCGATACATATGGAAAACAATATACTTTTAAAAAAGGATTTCCTGTTGGATAGGAGTTTTGAGCCTCTTTGGATATATGTGGATAGTCCTCCGTATAAAACGCGTATGCAACAATTGATGTAACAAATCCCTTATTTCAGGGCTTTTCAAGATATGCAAACGTTAACAAAGAGATAATCAACACAAATACAAGACTCCACTTTGCGTGGAGTCTTTTTTCGTGTATAATGATGAACCGTAAGAAAAATAGAATGGAGAATAGTATGCAGGAAAGAGAGAATTTCGGTTCAAGAATAGGATTTATATTGGTATCCGCAGGTTGTGCGGTGGGGCTTGGAAACGTATGGAAGTTTCCGTACATTTGCGGACAAAATGGTGGAGCTGCATTTGTGCTTATATATCTGATATTTCTAGCGGTATTGGGACTGCCAATTTTGATTTGTGAGTATGCAGTAGGTCGAGGCAGTCAGTATGGTCCGGCGAAGTCATTTGATCAATTGGAACAACCGGGAACCAAGTGGCACGGGTTTAAGTGGTTTTCGATTTTGGGCAATTATCTATTGATGATGTTTTATACCATGGTTGGCGGTTGGATGCTGTATTACGTGTATTTGACAGCGACGGATGCACTGAATCAAAAGGATGCAGAGGGCATTGCGCAGGTGTTTGACACCATGCTTCAAAAACCGGACACTATGACGTTTTGGATGCTGATTGCAGTTTTTATCGCACTTGGAGTTTGCGCTGTTGGGTTGCAAAATGGAATCGAGAAGGTTTCCAAGGTTATGATGACCAGCTTAATTGTTTTGATTGTTGTATTGGCTGTTCATTCGGTTATTTTGCCGGATGCCATAGATGGTGTAAAGTTTTATCTGATTCCGAATTTGGATGCGATTGAGGAAAGAGGATTAGGCACTGTGGTTTTTGATGCGATGACACATGCGTTTTTTACCCTCAGCGTCGGCATGGGATCGATGCAGATTTTTGGTAGTTATCTGAAAAAAGACAACACCCTGGTTGGTGAGGCAGCGAGCGTTGTGGCATTAGATACCTTTGTTGCCATCATGGCTGGGTTTATTATCATTCCAGCCTGCTTTGCATATGGTGTGCAGCCGGATGCGGGTCCGTCGCTTCTTTTTATTACACTTCCAAGTGTATTTAGCCATATGGCAGCCGGCAAGATATGGGGAATTTGTTTCTTTGTATTTATGTCTTTTGCGGCATTATCGACCATTATCGCTGTCTTTGAAAATATTATCTCTTTTTATATGGACCAGTGGGGATGGGAGCGTAGCCGGGCCGTATGGTTAAATGTGATTTTGATTCCGGTTTTGTCTATGCCGGCAGTGCTCGGATTTAGTAGTTGGTCGCAGGTTCAGCCGATGGGTGTAGGAAGTACCATTATGGATTTGGAAGACTTTTTAGTTTCCTATAATATCCTTCCTTTGGGTAGCTTGGTTTATGTGTTGTTTTGCACTAGAAAAAATGGTTGGAAATGGGACTTGTTTGTGGAAGAGGTCAATATCGGAAAGGGAAAGAAGCTTTCTAATTCTTTGCGATTCTATATGACCTATATTCTTCCGGCGATCATAGTTTTCATTTATTTAAAGGGATATTATGAAATATTTGCACCAAAAGGAAGAAATGTATTAATTGGATGGATGATATTTGCAACCGTTTTATTAATAGGCATTTTTGCTGTTGCCCTTTGGCATCCCGAAAAAACGAAGAAGTGAGAGAAAAATATGACATGGATGTAATACAGTAGCTTGTATCGTTTTTTACAATAACAATATAAGTGAACATGCTATAGTCTAATCAGAAAAAAGATTTAGACAAAGGCGTCTACAGAACACAGACTGTGGACGCTTTTTTTGTGCAAGCAGTAAGGAGGAAAATAGATGGACAGAATAGAAAATCATCCGATTTTAGGAGAAACACCAAAAAGGAAAAAAGTTACATTTAGCTATGACGGCGAGATATTGGAAGGATATGAGGGCGAGCCGATCTCGGTAGCCTTGAAGGCAGCAGGTGTTATGACACACAGATATACAGCAAAAACCCATGAGCCACGAGGAATCTTTTGTGCGATTGGAAGATGTACAGACTGTGTCATGATTGTAGATGGAAAACCAAATATCAGAACCTGTATTACACCACTTGAGGCAGGTATGGTTGTCCGTACCCAGTATGGCGTGTCGGATACACCGACAGAATAAGCATACAAGGAGATGAGAGTATGAAGATAGAACGTTATGACATGATAGTAATCGGAGCTGGTCCGGCCGGTTTGTCGGCAGCAATTGAGGCAGCAAAGATGGGCATGAAGCCAATTGTGTTTGATGAGAATGCAAAACCGGGTGGACAGTTATTTAAACAGATTCACAAATTTTTTGGTTCGAAGGAGCATAAGGCAAAGGTTCGGGGATATAAAATTGGCGAAGAACTGTTGAAAGAGGCCGAGGAATATGGCGTTGAGGTTATATTAAATGCGACGGTGGTTGGTTTGTATCCGGAAAAAGAAGTGACCGTAAAAATCGGAGAACAGGTAAAGCATTACAAGGGTGATGCGGTGTTGGTTGCAACCGGAGCGAGCGAGAATATGGTCAATTTTGAGGGTTGGACAAAGCCTGGTGTCATCGGCGCAGGCGCAGCACAGACAATGATGAATCTTCATCATATTAAGCCGGGGAATAAAATTTTGATGCTTGGTTCCGGAAATGTAGGTTTAGTAGTCAGTTATCAGCTGATGCAGGCAGGCTGTGAGGTGGTGGCACTTGCGGACGCGGCACCGAGAGTCGGCGGATATGGTGTTCATGCAGCCAAAATTGCAAGATGCGGGGTTCCGTTTTATTTGTCACATACCATCGTAAGAGTCGAGGGTGATACAAAGGTGACCGGCGTTGTGATTGGACAGGTTGGACCTGACTGGAAGGTGATTCCCGGAACAGAAAAGCATTTCGATGTTGACACGGTATGCCTTGCGGTTGGACTTTCTCCGATGTCACAGTTATTAAAGCAGGCAGAAGTTGAGATGGATGATACCAAGGGTGGACATGTTCCGGTATGTGACAAATACGGGGCAACCAGTGTTGCAGGTATCTATGCAGCAGGAGATGTGTCAGGTATCGAGGAAGCAAGCTCCGCCATGATTGAAGGGCGTATGGCGGGGGCATCGATTGCCTGTTATTTGGGATATATGACAGAGGAAGAGCGAGATGCGCGAATTACAGAATTGGAAGGCCAGTTAGATACACTTCGCCAGGGAATGTTTGCACCAAAGAATCGAGGCAGGCTGGTTGAAAAAACAGATGAAGGCATAGAGGTATCTATGAACCTTTTGAATAAAGGCTTTGTTGCAGATGATGAAATCGAAAGATTTCCGGGTGTGACACGACAGGCCGGCATTCATCCGGTTATTGAGTGTACACAGAACATCCCATGTAATCCCTGTCAGGATGCTTGCAAATTTGGATGTATTCGAATCGGTAAAAATATTACATCCCTTCCGTCTCTTGATCCGGAAAAAAAATGTGTTGGTTGCGGAATGTGTGTGGCATCTTGCTCCGGACAGTCCATCTTTCTGGTAGAGGAACAGGTAGAGGATGGATTTGGTGAGGTTACGATGCCATATGAGTTTTTCCCGCTTCCGGAAGTAGGCGATACAGGATACGCTCTCGGCCGTGACGGAAATGTTGTGTGCGAAGCGCAGGTAACAAAGATAAGAACGGCACCTGCATTTGACCATACATATTTGCTAACTATAAAGGTTCCAAATGATATGGTCATGAAAGCAAGATTTTATAAAAAGGCAGTATAGGAGGTTCGATTATGGTAGATATTCAGGAAAAATTAAAGGAAATTGGTCCTTACGTAGAAGCCGCCGATGACAACCTCTTAGTGTGTCGATGCGAGGAGGTCACAAAGGGAGATATACGAAAAGCCGTTCATCAGGGTATTTTCACAATAGAAGAAATGAGAAGATATTTGAGGTCCGGAATGGGTCTATGCCAAGGTCAGACATGTGGGAAGCTTGTGAAGTCCATTATTGCCAGTGAACTAAAGGTCGTTCCTGCGGAAGTTGAATATGCAAGTTCAAGAGCCCCAATGAGACCAATTGAGATGTATATACTTGCTGAGGACGGAGGTGTATGTGATGAGTAATGTAGCAGATGTAGTCATTATAGGCGGTGGAGTCAATGGATGCGCAGCAGCGTATTATCTTGCAAAAAATGGTGTAAAAAATGTAGCAGTTTTGGAAGCGAGCAAAAGTATCGGACATGGAGGCTCGTCAAGAAATGGTGGTGGTGTGCGCCAGTCAGGGCGTGACGTGAGAGAGCTTCCTTATGCAATGTATGGTATACAGAATATGTGGCCGACCTTGTCAGAGGAATTGGGGGTTGATACCGAGTATACGCAGAAGGGAAATCTTCGAATGGGAAAAACGCCGGCACATTTGAAAAAGCTGGAGACCCTTACGAATAATGCAAAGTCAGTTGGATTGGATGTGCGGATGATTGATCAAAAAGAGGTTAAAGAGATTTGTCCGTATCTTTCCGACGAAGTAATCGGTGCAAGCTGGTGTCCTACAGATGGACATGCAAATCCACTTACTACAACACTGGGATATTACAAACGGGCACTTGAAATGGGCGTTCGTTTTTATACAGATGCGCCTGTAAAAGAATTGAAGAAAGTAAAAGGTAAGGTCAGAAAAGTAGTTTTAAACGACGGAACCATTTTTGAGGGCGAAACTGTCATTCTTGTAGCCGGTTATGAAAGTAGGGCGATTGCAAGAACAATCGGTATAGACATACCGATGACCAGACTGATAGATGAATGCTTTGTTACGGAAATGCAGCCACACATGATGGATGTCATGTTTGGATGTGCGGATGTAGACTTTTATGGCCATCAGACGAAACATGGTTCGTTTGTATTTGGCTCTGATTCCGGTTGGGAGCCTGTGACGGAGATGGTGGACCCGTCAACCAATATTCCGGACCCCTCCAGAATGACTACCAATTCCTATACATTGTCAGCAAGCTGCAGAGCAATTCAGAATTATATCCCTGCACTCAAGGGTGCAAAGATTGTGAGAAGTTGGGCGGGATGGCTGGATGAAGCATTCGATGGTGTACCGTTTCTTAGTCCGGTTGAGGAAGCACCAGGGTTAATTCTTGCCTGTGGATTCACCGGACATGGTTTTGGGACAGCACCTGCGGTTGGTCTTATGTTGGCACAGATGGCAATGGGGCAGGAAACAGTGGTAGATATCAGTCCGCTTCGATATGACAGATTTAAACCGATTCGATAATCATCTTTGTTTGTAGGGTTGTATCGATTTTTACAATCATTTATCGGGAGCATGGTATATAATATGATTTGTAAGAGATACAAACAATGTTTGATGTCTACATTTGTCGAATACGACGAAATGCGGTAGACGTGAGAGATGAAGTATGGTAGTATAAGTGCATGACAAAGGCGTCAACAATTTGATATGTTGACGTCTCTTTTATTTCCCTCCGTCATGCATACAGATAAATATGAAATGGAGGAATCAACATGAATACCAAGATTGAATTTTTGTATTTAAGTGAACCGGATATGATAAAGGCCGGTGTCAAAAACATGAAGCAGTGTGTTGAGGTTATGGAGGATATGATGATAACGCTCAACAAGGGTGACTATGTGATGGGTGGAGAGAATCACAACTCTCACGGTTGCATGGTTACATTCCCGGATAATCCCGAATTTGAGGGAATGCCGAAAAATGGTGAGGACAGACGATTTATGGCTATGCCGGCGTATCTGGGTGGAAACTTTCAGATGGCAGGTATGAAATGGTATGGCTCCAATACGGAAAATAAGCAAATCGGCCTTCCGAGATCCATTCTTATGATGATGCTGAATGATAAGGATACAGGAGCACCACTTGCACTGATGTCAGCAAATCTCTTAAGCGCATATCGAACAGGTGCTATTCCAGGGGTTGGTGCGAAGTATCTTGCAAGAAAGGATTCAAAGGTGGTATCTATCATCGGCCCGGGTGTTATGGGTAAGACAAGTCTTGCTGCTTTTATGAGCGTTTGTCCGGGTATTGATACAGTCAAGATTAAAGGCCGTGGTCAAAAGTCCATAGATTCATTTACGGAATATGTAAAGAAAGAATTTCCGCAGATTACAAATATTGTTGTCTGTGAGACGATGGAAGAAGCGATTAGCGGAAGTGATATTATCAGCACAACCACGAGTGTGGGAGATAAGGAAAGTTTATTCCCGTATATTGATGCGAAGTGGATAAAAGAAGGTGCACTGATTTGTATGCCTTCTGCTGCAAGATTTGATGAGAGCTTTTATTTGGACAGCAACACAAAGCTGGTTGTAGATAATTATAAATTGTATGAGGCATGGGCAGAGGAATATCCATATCCAAGTTACGATCCGGTACAGATTGTAGGATGTAAATTTATGGATCTTCTGCATGATAAAAAAATAAAAAGAGAAGAGATAATCGATTTGGCAGATGTCATCACAGGAAAACTTCAGGGAAGAGAAAATGATAAGCAGAGAATCATTTACTCGGTAGGTGGTATGCCGGTGGAAGATATCGCTTGGGGCGAGACCGTGTATAAGAATGCATTAGAAATGGGAATTGGAACAAAGCTTCCGCTTTGGGACAGTCCGGAACTTCATTAAACATACAGGACATTTCGTTTATCTCTGAATGAGGTATCATCATGAAAGAAGAGATTACAATCAAACCATTACAGCCGTATATTATGTTGGAAGCGAAAAAGCATACCAGCATTGACAGCCCGGACATGGGAATATCCCATTTTTATGAAATTGAATTAGGTGCGGATAAACCACATGATACAAAGGCGGTTCCGGATGGGAGCGTTGATTTGCTTTTTAACCTTGGTGAAAATAAGGTAACAACGTATATCAGTGGAACAGTATTTGGTGTAAAACAATGGGAGCTTGGAAGTAATAATCGGTGTTTTGGTGTCCGATTTTTGCCGGGGAAAGGTGTTCTTCCGAAAGATTTGTCTATGGACATGCTTGTGGACAATGATATAGAAATTGATGGAAATGTATTTGGAGATCATCTCACGGAAAAAATCATGATGGCAAAGGACATCCATGAGAGAAGCGAAATCTTTAAAAAGGCATATGAGGAATTAATCTATAGCCGAATTGCTGTTTCAGATAAGGAAAAGATAAATGATTATCTTGTAAGTCGAATTACAAGAGCAAAGGGGCAGATTACGATTGGGCAGCTGGAGGAAGAAACAAATTATTCGGCGTGTTATTTGCGAAGAATCTTTAAGGAATATCATGGAATCTCTCCAAAGCAATTCGCACAGTTTATTCGGTTTCAGAGTCTGCTTGAGCAGATGAAAAAGGGAGACGTTCGGTTCGATGATATTGCATTGCAATGTGGATATTTTGATGAAGCACACATGATGAAGGAATTTAAAAAATATACAGGGGAAACAATGGAACAGTATCAGCAGATTATGAAAGGAAGGTTATGATTATGAAAGAACTGTCAAAAATTGAGGTTATTACGGGAATGTCTAAATTAACAAATTTGATTGATGAATTAAGTAAGGTTGGTGTGAGGGGTGTGACCGTTATGCAGGTGCTTGGCTGTGGCGTGCAGATGGGAACGCAGGAGTATGAGGTTGAAATCAATACATCGATGGAGCTTTTGCCAAAACAGCAGATTAATATCGTGGTGGAAACAAGCAAGTTGGACCGTATTCTGGATATTATTAAAAAGGAATTATATACAGGACATATCGGAGACGGAAAGATTTTTGTATATGGGATTGATAATGCAATCAGAGTTCGTACGGGAGACGAAGGTGTAGATGCGATTTAACAGGGGCTTGAGGTAGGATAAATGGAGGATTAGCTTATGGAAGAAAAGAAATTAGGGCTTGGAAATGTAGTTTCGATTTCCGTAGGTCTTGTCATTGCAACAAGCTGCTTGGTTTCTCTGGGTGAGGGTGCCGGAAATCTGGGTGTCACGTTCATACTTGCCATGGCGATTGCGATGCTTTTGAATATGACAACGATTGCGTCTTTATCTGAATTAAATGCTTTGATGCCAAATACAACCGGAGGACTTGCTCAGTATACGTTGGCTGCACTTGGACCGTTTCCCACATTGATATCAATGGTTGGTGGATACATAATATGCAATACCTTGTCGTGTGGTGTCGAGGCATCGATCTTTTCGTTCTCATTGGCAGATATCGTCAAGGGGGATGTGCCAAGTATTGTATATACATTCGTAATGACTGTTATCATTTTGATTGCAAATCTTCGAGGAGTTGATATGTTCGCCAAGATTCAGGATGTCGTTGCGTTTCTTCTCGTAGGCTCATTGGTAGTGATGGGATTTATCGGAATGATTGGAATGGGTACCGGAGTGAAAATTGAACAGCCGTATGTGCTCGAAACAAATTTTGGCAGCATTGCATCCATGACAGCAGTTGCATTCTGGTTATTTATAGGTGCTGAATATGCGATTCCGGTGTCAAAGGAAGTGAAAAATGCAAAACGAAATGTACCGCTTGGAATGATGATTGGTTTGTTTTTGATTTTTATCATGCAGTCCGTTATGGTTCTTGGATTTCATAATTATGTGGAATGGGGACAACTGGCTGATTCGGCAGCACCGCACCTTGTATACGGATATGCGATTCTTGGAAATGCAGGAAAGATATGGATGATGCTTGTTGGTGCACTTGCGGTAATCAGTACACAGAATTCAACCGTCAACTCACTTGCGGTAATCTGTCAGGGAATGGCAAAGATGAATATGCTTCCAAAGGTATTTGCAAAAACGAATAAGCATAAGGTCCCTTGGTTTGGTCAGGTGTTTGTAAGCGCATTGATTTTTCTGTTTGCCTATGCCAGTGACAGCTCGGCAGACAAGATTAGTTTCCTGATTCTTGCAGGTTCTGTATTCTGGATGGTTTCGTACATATTGGCACATGTGGACGTCATTGTATTTCGGAAACGTCTTCCGCATGCACCAAGATATTTCAAGGTTCCATGTGGGATTACATTTCCTGTGATAGGAATCGTCGGAACGGTATATATGATTCTCAATATTTCGACAGACCCGAAGGAACGCTTGATGTTATGGGCTCTCACGGGTGGTTGCTTCCTGGTCCTCGGAATCTATTCTGCACTTTGGATTAAATACAAAATGAAGATGAAGGTGTTCAAGAGTGTGCCGTTAGAGAAGGTTATGGCGATGGAAAATGAGCTGTATTACGTCATAAGAAAAAAACGTGGTGTATGGAAATGAGAAATTTGGGATGATGTTCAAAGAGATTGGGAACAATAGGATGAGTTACATGTAAAAAAGAAAAGAGGAGGATGGAAACATGGAGAGAAAAGTTACATTTGCACAGTATGGATGCGGAAAGATGGCGAAATACCTGATTCGTTATGGGATTGAGAAAGGTGCGAAATTAGTTGCAGCATTTGATATGAATCCTGCAATTCTTGGGAAAGATGCTGCAGAAATTGTCGGAGATGGATATGCTTCAACAGGTGTTACGATTTCGGCCGCAGAACAGGCAGATAACCTTCTTGGTGAATTGAGACCGGACGTATGTATTATTGCAACAAGAAGTACGATTGCAGAGTTAGAGGATATATTTACAATTTGTGCAAAGTATGGAATCAATGCGATTACAACATGTGAAGAAGCACTGTACCCATGGAATTCAAATCCAACCCTGACAGCAAAGCTGGATGCACTTGCTAAGGAGGGCGGTTGTACGCTTACAGGTGTTGGGTATTGTGACCTCGTCTGGGGAACCATGGTTACCAATCTTGCAGGTTCATCCTTTGATATTAAGGAGATTCATGGTGTAAGTTCATATAATGTGGAGGAATACGGAATTGCGCTTGCGGAGGGCCATGGAGCAGGATTTAGCAAGGAGCGATTTGCATCAGAAATATCGAATATTAATGAGATGACTGCAGACGAATTAAAGGAACTCATTGAGAGTGGGAAGTATGTGCCTTCTTATATGTGGAATCAAAATGGATGGTTATGTAGTAAGATGAAGTTGCACATTACTTCTCAGACACAGAAGTGTTATCCGACAAGTTATACAGAGGATCTGTATTCACAGACGCTTGGTGCAACGATTAAAGCAGGAGATCTGACTGGTATGGAGGCAGTTGTGACAACAACAACCGAAGAGGGCATTACCCTTGTTACAAAGTGCATAGGAAAGGTATATGCGCCTGAGGATTTTGATTGTAATGATTGGACTTTTATTGGTGAGCCGGAAACAACAGTTTCTTGTAATCGACCGGCTACAGTCGAGATGACTTGTGCCACATTGGTCAATCGTATTCCGCAGTTGATCGATGCACCTGCCGGTTATGTAACAACCGATCAGTATCCTTACAATGAATATTGTGTTCATCCGTTAAATACGTATGTGAAAAGCAGATAATTGATTCGTATACGAAGTCTCTGCATTTACCGAAAAGTAAGTGCAGGGATTTTTTGTGTTTTTTTGCAAGTATAAAAATAATTGTTTGGAACATACTATGCTTTGAATCTTAGATTTGGAGGTAGTTATGGTAGAAGATGATACAATTAAACTCTTGCGAGAATGTGTGGCTGGCATCGAGATGGGCATCGAATCCCTGGATCAGGTAATTGAGGAGACAGAGGATGATGGGTTGCGACACCTTTTGGTTCATAGTAAAGATGATCATCTAGAGCTAAAGAAGAAAGCAGAAAAATATTTGGACAAATATCATGATGAAGGAAAGCAACCGGCGGCGATTGCGCAGTTGATGTCGAAACTTAAAACAGAGTTCAAGCTGATGACCAATCATACAGATGCAAAGGTTGCGGATTTGATGACTGAGGGTTGTAATATGGGTGTGAAATCCCTCAATCAGTATCTCAATCAATATCCGGCAGCCAATATGGAAGTCAAGAAGTTAGTGGGAGAGCTGATTTTGGAAGAGGAACAGCTTGAACGCAAACTACGACCTTATCTTTAGAATGTCAATGGGGACGGATTTCTGTCCCCATTGGTTCTTGTCTTCAAAAAATTGGTATGTTATAATCAACTTCGATGTGTGTAATCAAATATTGATTCGTTGTTTCTTGAGAAGGAGAGTACCAATCAGTGTACAGGATAATTAATCATAATAGAAAAAAGTGTTCTTTTATTGTTATATTATCTATAGTGTTATTCTCGTTCTTTGGGCTGAATTTTGAGGTGGTTCATGATAAGAATGCAGATGCACCTTTGAATCAATATTACATAGATGCACAGATAACATCAGTAAATGAATTTGTATGCTCTGAGGAGGCATTACAATCTGTAACACGTACTGTACTTCAAAGACAGGTAAAGCTCCAAAAAAAGAATGCTGGTTGCAATGCCGGCTGTCTGTTTTACAGCAGTGAAATGCCGACCTTTTATCGGCACTTTAAATCAATCTTAGGTCTACATTACTTTATTTCTAACTGTAGTCATAGATTCGTCATTCGATTTATTCACAACAAGGATGGACAAAAAGCATAATAATTCTTTGTTTGCCTATGAGAATTCATAGGTCTATTTTGCGTGCAAAAAAATGAACAAACGGAGGATTATAAAATGGGTTTGAATATTATGGTTGCTGTTATGGCAGTGATTGCGGTTGCAGCATTGATCGCCTGCTGGCGAATGGACCACAGTTCTGGGGAAGACGAACAGGAAGAAAAGACGGAGAATATGAGTAATAGAGAAAGGTAGGTTGATCATTATGATTTCATTGTTAATAACAAGTTTACAGTGTCTGGCATTAGTAGGGATACAGTGGTTGGTTGTATGGATACTAGCAAAGATATTTTCCAAATTAAATGATAAAATGTTGCCGGATGATGAAGACTAGATTTTGGAGGCACTTATAATGCCAATGGGGACAGTAAAAAAGCCGGAATCTCTGTCCCCATTGGTTGAAATGCAAAAAAGAATCTGATATATTGGTATTAATTAGGGAAGAAAGGAGATTTTTTATGAAAAAGAAACTTTTTTTATTGGCTATATGCCTGATGCTGTTTTGCGTGTTTGACAATCAGGTGGCGCATGCAGCAGAGTATGATTTGAAACCAGAGGAGATGGCTGGTGCAGGGGAGGCTGTGTTTGGAGTACAGGGAACACATTCGTGGGGCGCGGATGACACGCCTCTTGTTACCAAGGTAGTCATTCCGGCGAATGGTATGCTCACTGTTCAGATCGAAAAGACGTCACACAGAGATTTTGGTGTGCTGGCTATGAAATTTTTCCTGTATGATGCAAATGGAAAGTATTTGAACATGTACATGGATGAGGTAGATGAGCGGTTGATGGCGTAGTGGAAGTGTGGTCTTGCTCCGGGAACCTATTACATAAAGAATGACGTGGAGTATTGGAGCACCGGATCTCCGGTATCTTCCTACAGCTTCAACTTCAAAAAGGGTGATTACTATGAGAAGGAGAAGAATGAGACAAAGGCAACTGCAACTTCCATGGTGACAGATAAGGTGTATACCGGAGAACTTGGCAATGGTTTCGGCAATACGCAATTAGATACCTATAAAGATGAAGGCGATGTATACAAGGTTTACTTGAAGAAGGGCTGGACTTATCGTGTTAAGACAAGCAAGCTTCAGGGAACAACGATTGTCAAATTTAACAAAAAGAGTGACGATGTATATAGTTTGTTTGATTTAGGTGTGGACAAAAATGTTGTTGCACCTTATACAGGATATTATTATGTTTGTGTTTACAATTATGGTAATGATCAGTATGAATATACGGTTAGTGTCAGAACAGTCGCACCGATTGCAACAACACTCACAAATTTAAAAGCGGGCAAAAAGACATTTACTGCCAGCTGGAAAAAGCAGGATGTAGATGGATATGAGCTTTCTTATACTTCTAAGAAAAACAACTTTAGCAAGGCGAAGGTTGTAAAGGTGAAAAAAAGCAAGACCAGTGTTAAGGTAGGTAAGCTTACAAGCGGCAAGAAATACTATGTGCGTGTTCGTACCTACCGCTCAATCGGTGGCAAAAAGTATTATTCAAAATGGTCAAAGGTAAAAACGGTTACTGTGAAATAGTAGAAAGTATCAATGGGGACGGATTTCCGTCCCCATTGGTTATTTGTATTGCATGAAGGGATAAAAAGAAGTATTATAATAGGAAAATATGGAATAGGAGTTTCATTTGAAATGAAGAAAGAATACATAATGGGAAATGCAGCGATTGCGCTCGGTGCATTAGCTGCAGGTGTAAATGTGGTAACGGGATACCCAGGTACACCATCTTCGGAAATCATAGAAACCATCTCACAATATCCGCATGAAGGTCTTCATCTTGAGTGGTCCGTCAATGAGAAGGCAGCCATGGAAGTTGCTGCGAGTGCAGCATATGCCGGTGCAAGAACGATGGTAACTATGAAGCAGGTAGGGCTCAATGTTGCTTCTGATCCGTTGATGTCTCTGGCATATGTGGGTGTAAAAGGCGGCATGGTGATTGTATCTGCGGATGATCCGGGCCCGATTTCATCCCAGACCGAGCAGGACACGCGCAGATTTGCAGAATTTGCACGTATTCCGGTATTTGATCCGACATCTCCGGAAGAAGCGTATACGATGATTCAGGAGGCGTTTGCATATTCCGAAAAATATCAGACTCCGGTTCTGTTTCGACCGACGACCAGAATCTGTCATGCCTATGCCAATATCGAGGTTTCGGAGCGTTACATACCACATTCTTATGAAGGGTTTGTGAAGGACTCGAAGCGTTGGGTTATCTTTCCGCGATTGTCCTATCAGAACCATGGAATGATTGAAAAGCGAAATCCAGAGATTGGAGCGGATTTCTCGAAATCAGGACTGAATACATCCATATTTGGAGAAGATGATTGCAGGAAAGCTGTGTTTGCAGGCGGTGTCAGCTATGCTTATGCAAAGGAGTTTTTAGAAAGCTATCCTCAGGTTCGCCTGTGTAAGATTGCGACGCCATATCCATTTCCGGAGGACTATGTAAAGCAGTGTCTGGAAGATATGGATGAGGTTTTGGTATTGGAAGAGCTCAGCCCATTTATCGAGGAAAAGCTGTTGCAGCTCATTGGTGCGTCACAGCTTTCAGTGAAGGTGTATGGAAAGCATACCGGTCATGTTCCGGCAAACGGAGAGAACTCATATGAAATCGCGGCATCTGTTCTCGGTGCATTTTTGGGTGTGGAGTCAAGGCAAAAAGCGATGGAAGCAGAAGCTGCTCCTAAACTCCCTGTTCGCCCACCGGTATTATGTGCAGGATGTCCGCATCGTGCCTCCTTCTATGCGGTAAAGCAGGCGATGAAGGGAACCAAGAGCTATTTTTGTGGCGATATCGGATGTTATACATTGGGCAATGCAATGCCACTTGATATGTGTGATACATGTTTGTGCATGGGAGCCGGCGTGACGATGGCACAAGGATTTTCATGGGTGGATAAGGAGATGGATGGTGCAGCATTTGCATTTATCGGAGATTCCACCTTCTTTGCGTCAGGTATGACCGGTGTTGTGAACGCTGTATATAATGAAGCAGATATGGTCTTGTGTGTATTGGATAATTCAACCACCGCAATGACCGGACATCAGCCACATCCGGGTACCGGAAAGAACATGATGGGGGATGTTGTTGCAAAGGTTTCGATTGAAAAAATCTTACAGGCAGTTGGCATAGAGTTTGTGAAAACCGTTGACCCACTTGATTTAAAGCTTGCAGTTGAGACGGTAAAGGAAGCAGTTGCACTTCCGGGAGTGAAGGCAATTATCTTTAAGTCCCCATGTATCGCAATCGCAAAGTCTGATAAGAAGGCCTGTATTGCGCAAACCTGTGTTCAGTGCAAAAAATGTATTCGTGAAATCGGCTGTCCTGCAATCATCTGTGAGGATGGCAAGGTATGTATAGATGAGAGCCTGTGTACAGGATGTAATCTGTGTGCACAGATTTGTTCCATTCATGCGATTTCGACAGAACAAAAAAGATAAGGTGGTGCAGAAGATGAAAAAAGACATATTAGTTTGTGGTGTAGGTGGTCAGGGTACGGTACTTGCATCCAAATTGCTTGCTGCAGCCGCTATGCAGGAAGGGCATGTCGTCCATTCTGCGGAAACCATTGGAATGGCACAGCGAGGAGGTTCTGTGACGAGCCATGTACGCATTGGAAAGGCAGATTCCCCTCTGATTCCAAAAGGAAAATGTGATATGATTCTGGCATTTGAGCCGGCAGAGGCGGTTCGAAATCTGCCATATTTAAAAGAAGATGGTCTCGTGATAGTCAATGAAGTTGCAGTGAAACCAACCACAGAATCTCTGCATGAAACAGGGTATGACGGAAGCGAGATGGTTGCGTATTTAAGAAAACATTGTAATACAATCGTGGTAAATGCAAAGACTTTGTGTGAATGCGTAGGAAGTATTCGTTACCTGAATGTTGCGCTGTTAGGTGTGGCAGCAGGCTCTGGCGTGCTGGATATTGCCAGGGAAACTTTGGTATCTCAGATTGAAAAACGTGTGTCACAACGATTTGTTGAGGCAAATAAAAAAGTCTTTGAGGCAGGATATCAAGCGGCAATGAAATAAAGAGGAGGACAACGATTATGAAACTCAATGACACACAGCTTGCGCAGGTGGATGCGCAGGTAAAACGGCTGATTGCCGGAGACAGTTACTATGGAAGAAAATATAAGGAACTTGGGATTACGCAAGTTTGTTCTCAGGAGGAATTCGAAGCGTTGCCGTTTTCCAGTAAAGAGGACCTGAGAAATGCATATCCGCTTGGAATCCAGGCGGTACCGGACGAAGAGGTGGTTCGTATTCATTCCTCATCAGGAACCACGGGAAAACCGGTTATTATTCCATATACGAAAAAAGATGTGGATGATTGGGCTACGATGTTTGCAAGATGTTATGAGACAGCCGGAATCACAAAGAAAGACCGGATTCAGATTACTCCCGGATATGGACTCTGGACTGCGGGAATCGGATTTCAGCTTGGCTGTGAGAAGCTCGGCGCAATGGCGATTCCGATGGGACCGGGCAATACGGACAAACAGCTTCAGATGATGATGGATTTGAAATCTACGGTTATTACAGCAACATCCTCCTATGCATTGCTATTGTCAGAGGAAATCAATCGTCGCGGTATCAAGGATCAGATTCACCTTAAAAAGGGCGTGATTGGGTCTGAACGCTGGAGCGACAAAATGCGCAAAACGATCCGGGATGGGCTTGGAATTGAACTATATGATATTTATGGGCTGACGGAAATCTATGGACCGGGTATCGGCATCAACTGTGCAGGCGAGACGGCGATGCATTATTGGGATGATTATATTTATATCGAGATTATTGATCCGAAGACAGGAAAAACGGTGGAAGATGGGGAAGAAGGCGAAATCGTAATTACGACATTGGTGAAGGAAGGTGCCCCACTTTTGCGTTTCCGCACGCATGACATATCTCGGATTGTGCCGACAGCCTGCAATTGTGAGGCCTGCAGGAAATATCCACGTATTGATATGATCAAAGGACGCAGTGATGATATGTTCAAGGTACATGGCGTCAATATGTTCCCGAGTCAGGTGGAAGACCTGCTTGGTCAGGTGGATGGCGTGTCCAGCGAATACAATATCAACATTGCGCATGATGATGAGAAGAACAAAGATGTGATTCTTGTAACATGCGAGGCAGAGGGTCGTGTGAATTTTGAGAAGACGGCGCAGACGATTCGTGAGCTCTTCAAATCGAAGATTGGTGTAACACCGAAAATCACTGTCGTACCGGTGGGTACTCTGCCACGTTCTGAGAAGAAGACAAAACGCGTCATTGATCACAGAGAATTATAGGATGGAGGATGTATGGTAGATTACACAGATGTAGAAAATATTATCGAGTTACTGGATAGCCGTATGGGTGCAGGAACGAGTCGCATCAATCTTCATGTAGAAGATTCGGTCGCAACCGGGCAAGTGCGGGAAGTATCCCATCATGGACGCTGTGATGTTGGAAGTGTTTGGGCAGACGGAACAGCCGGAAATATGCAAGATACGGATGATTATCGCTGTAGTTAGACGGCGAAGAGTTGGGAGATAATAAAATGGCATTGATGATATCATTTTTTCTGATTGGCGTTGGCCTTTCGATGGATGCATTTGCGGTATCTGTCTGCAAGGGTCTTGCGATGAGAAAGGTAAATAAAAAACAGGCGCTTGTAATCGGTATATTCTTTGGTGGGTTTCAGGCTTTGATGCCACTGATTGGTTATACATTAGGTGTGAAATTTGAAAAGTATATTACCAATATCGATCACTGGATTGCGTTTGCTTTACTGGTGTTCATTGGTGGAAATATGATTCGTGAGGCGCTCTTTGGAGAAGAGGAGGATGAAATCACACAGATGGACCTCCCGCTCGACTTAAAAGAATTGTTTGTGATGGCAATCGCGACAAGTATCGATGCGCTGGCGGTGGGCGTGAGCTTTGCGTTTTTGAATTATCCGATTTTTCAGGCAATTTTGATCATTGGATGTACAACCTTTGTCCTTTCCATAGTCGGAGTATATGTAGGAAATCTATTTGGACGTAAATATGAAACGCGTGCGCAGGTTGCAGGTGGAATCATCCTGATTGCGATTGGACTAAAGATTTTGCTCGAGCATTTGGGCCTTTTTGGATAATATGCAATATATTTAGAGTAAAAAAGTCTGTATTGTGTTAAAATGAACCATACAGACTTTTTTTATGGAGGCAATTATGAAAAACGGAATTATATTTGATATGGATGGAACTTTGTGGGATAGTGCCGAGGGTGTTGCAAAAGCCTGGACAAAGGTAATTCAAAGAGACCATGATAAAGACATGATTGTGACAGAGCAGGATGTAAAATCTGTGATGGGTAAGACGATGGATGTGATTGCAGATCTGATTTTCCCGGATTTGGATAAAGCATACCGCACAGAGCTTTTGGACAGATGCTGTGAATATGAAAATGAATACTTGCAAGAGCATGGCGCAGTCCTGTATCCAAAACTGGAAGAAACCCTTCAGAAATTGATGCAGGATCATGACCTGTATATCGTGAGCAATTGTCAGTGCGGATACATTGAGGCCTTTTTGGCTCACTATGGATTTGGAAAGTATTTCAAAGATATCGAATGCTATGGAAATAATTTAAAGAGCAAAGGGGATAATATCCGTCTGATTGTGGAGCGAAACAAGATTCAAAACCCATATTATGTTGGAGATATTCAGGGTGACTACGAGGCAAGCGCTCACGCAGGAGTTGGATTTATTCACGCGGCATATGGATTTGGAACGATTGCTGCCGATGTTCCAAGGATAGAGGCATTTGAGCAATTACCGGAAGTATTGAGAAACCTGCATATTTAGTAAAATAGCAAATATGACGATATAATTAGGGGATAGTAGATGCACGTGCAGACAGTGCATGTGTATGGAACAGAGGAAACGATGGAAAAAACAACAGATGTTTTCGACATGAAAATACAAACGGGAATGAGTGGAAGTACACTCAAGCTCCTTGCGATGGGGAGCATGCTCATTGACCATATAGGTGCAACCATTGTAGAGCGACAAATGCTGAGAAATCCTTCCAATTTTGCTCCGGATGGAACGCTTGAATTAAATGCAATTGTGATTTTGTATTTTGTCATGCGAATCATCGGCAGACTGGCATTTCCGATTTTTATCTTCCTGCTGGTGGAAGGATATTCCCATACGAGAAATCCACGACGCTATATTGTAAGACTCCTTTTATTTGCCGGTATTTCCGAGATTCCGTTTGATCTTGCATTTAGGATTTCATCACGGAAGGCAAGACAGGGTGTATGGATAGATACGTCAGCACAAAATGTGTTCTTTACGCTCGCAATCGGACTTGCTGCAATTCATATGATTAAGCAGGTGCAGGAACGATATGGAAAAAAGGGCAAATCAATTGCCATACAGATGGTTGTGATTGTGCTTACCGCCTTGTTGGCAGAGCTTTTACACACGGACTATGCAGCAGCAGGTGTATTGGCGATTATTGTGGCATATTATACAAAGGAATTGTCGGTTAGACAGAGAACCATTTTCTTTTGTATACCGTTGGTCATTGCAAGTCCGCTTGAGGTTGCAGCGGTTGTGGATAGTTGTTTCTTTCGACGGTACAATGGAACGAGAGGCTTATCGCTAAAATGGGTCTTTTATCTGTTTTATCCACTCCATCTGCTTGTTTTGGCAGGTGTGTGTATCATGATGGGATGGTGATACTATGGAACGGGACTGGGCAGTATTGCATATAGATGAACAGCGCATGTGGGTAGGATTAACAATCAAGGAACCGACAGGTGAAGAAACGATGTCGATTTCTCCGGAGTTTATTGAGAACTATCTGCGTGAAAATGGCATCCGCTCAGGTCTGTGCCATGAGGCGATTGCTGCGCTTGCATATGATGTTCAATATGGAACGCAGGTTGTGGTTGCCAGAGGAAAACAACCGGTGAAAGGCCAGGATGGGATGTACCGTTTTTTGGTTGCGCTTGAGGATGTCAAATCAAAGCCAAAAATCAATGTGGATGGAAGCGTGGATTATCACAATTCACTCAAGCTTGCCATGGTTGAAGAAGGACAGGTATTTGCGGTTTATGAGCCGCCCACCAGCGGAGAATACGGATATACGGTGTTTTCGGAGATGTTGCAGCCGGTAAAGGGAAGACCGCTTCCGCCACTTCGCGGAAGAGGATTTTCCGTAAGCGAGGATGGCACGCAGTATACGGCAAATTTTGCGGGAAGAATCTACAAAGAAAATGAACGCATCATGATTCAGAATATCTATGTCGTAAAAGGTGATTTGGATATCAGTCAGGGGAATATTGTATTCAATGGAGATGTGGAAATCCGCGGAGATGTGAGAAGCGGATTTAGTGTTGAGGCACAGGGAGATGTGTTTATTGGTGGTCACGTGGGTGCCAGTCGGATAAAGGCAGGAAGAAATGTGACGATACGAAAAGGTGTACAGGGTCGTGGCAAATGTGAGATTACGGCAGGTGGCGATGTTGCCTGCAGTTTTTTGGAGCGCTGTACCATTCATGCACAGGGCAATGTGTATGCAGATTCGATACTCAACAGTAAAATAGTTTCCAGAAAACAGGTGCTTGTACAATCCAGACTGGGAGTGATTGTTGGCGGAGAGGTTACGGGTATGCAGGGAATCTATGCCAAGGAGGCCGGATGTGACGTGGGGCTTCAAACGGATTTACGTATTGGTGCGGATATCGAGTTGATGCGCCGGCGCAACCATCTGCAACGAGAGCAAAAAAAGGTGTTGGATGAAATCGAATTGCTGGATAAGAATTTGAAAGTGTTTGACAGCCTTGAGCCACAAAAAAGGAACAAGGAAACAGAAAGCATGCGCATGAAGATTTTGCGTGCGAAGGTTTTGAAACAGACACAATCGAAACAATTAGATGAGGAAATTACACAGATTACACAGGAAATAGAGACTGCAAAGCGAGACAGCGAAGTCGTTGTTTCAGGAATCGCTTATCCCGGTGTTCATGTATATATGGGGCGGGAAGGTTATGCGGTCAAAGAAGCATGTAAGGCTGTCAGATTCCGACTGCAAGGCACGAAGATGGCAGCAGAGGGAATCGAACAGCCCTAGTTAAGCATAGTTGTTATACATCAAACCGCTATACAAGGATTGGGTGTACGTAAGCATTTGCTTTTCTTTTGCATTTGGATACGTAACTGTCAGCTTGTTGATATAGGCAACCGGATCCAAAGTCAGGCGGTTTGTTGATTTTATTATATCGGATTTTAAGGAAGAATCCTCACCGAATAGCTCAGTTAATTTCTGAAGGTCAATCTGTTCAGTTATTTCTGGGTCCCTTACAAGATAATTATTTTCATCTGTGGTAAGTCCTAAGGCTGCAAAATCATCCTTGTGTCTGGATACGATACTTGCAATGTCGTGGTATAAATTTCGACTGCCGGAGGTGGTCTCCGTCTGTATATTTGATAAATCCACCAGGTGATTGTAAGCCTCAGTAAAGGAATCGAGCTGAGACTGCAAAGCCTGTGTATCCATTGTCAATATCAAATTGACCGGTTTGTCAGAGGTTTGATGGAAATCCAATTCAATGGTCTGATTGATGGATATATGGTTCGAGGTGGAACTATGCCTGGTTCCATTTACACTGAAGATGGAATTCTCAGGATTGGTGGTAATCTGATTTAAACCGAGCGTGTCAATGAAGCGATTATTTTCATCCGACTCAAAATAGAAGTAGAGTTTGTTTTCGTTGGTGGAGGCACCGGTGTTGTCAGATTGGATTTCAATCATACTGTTTTCACCATTTTTTTTCACATTCGCAGTAATGCCCAGATTGCGTTCGTTGATACGGGCGGCAAGATTTTGCTGTACACTTAGATTTGTATCATCCGAGGCAACCGGTATGGTAAATGGAATGCGTCCGATATCTGTCTGCATGAATATGGAGTGGGAGCCAAGCGGAATATCAAGTCCATCCGATTCTAAAGTTGTACCCGTGTTTACTTGTTGTGTAGCAAGTTTGTGTACTTCGATATCCATATGCTCCGGAAGACTACCGGATGCATGCTTGCGAAAAGAACCCGTGACAGAATCCGGATTATCTGTTTTCAAATTTTTCTTTGAATACATCTCATCTGCCGGGTCGGAAAAACGCTGTGCAAGATCCTGCAATGTCAACGCAGATTCTTTGATCTGTACCATATGAGACTGCTTGGACTCAGACAGGTTGACCAGATAGAGCGGTGATGTTTTATTGTATTTAGAAATAGAATTATAAACAGCTTTTAGTTCAGAGGCCTTGTGCGTAGTATTGCGGCGCTTTGGAACCAAGCTGGTGCTTAGATAATTGTATACATTTGTATTTACCAACATAATACGCAGCCTCCTTTCTACATATTGTTGCTATTTGAAAAAAGAGTATAATCATCCATGATTATTTATAGTTATATAAAGTATATCTCATTTTCTTGCGTATGTAAACCTATTATAATAGGTAAATTTTAAAAAAAAATGCAAAACCTTTCGACTTTTTCTTGACTTTGTATCCCTTCTTTGTTATTCTAATGCTTGCGGTGGCCTGTAGCCCCTTTTTTTCGTGTGTAAAAAAATGGCTTTGGCTTTCGCAATCTGTGAAAAATAAAAATATGGAGGTGGAAGTTGTGCGTGTAAAGATTACATTGGCATGTCAGGATTGTAAACAGCGTAATTACAATATGACAAAGGATAAGAAAACGCATCCGGACAGAATGGAAACAAAGAAGTATTGTAGATTCTGTAAGGCACATACGATGCATAAGGAAACAAAGTAATCGGAGGGTAGTCTATGTCAAAGAAAGAAGAGACTTCACCTGCTTTGAAGAGAAGTTGGTTTCAGGAGCTCAAAGGTGAGTTCGCAAAGATTACCTGGCCTGCAAAGGAAAAACTTGTAAAGCAGTCTACAGCAGTTATTATTATTTCTATTATCTTAGGATTTATTATTGCTGGCGTAGATTACTTGTTACAGATTGGTTTGACTTATATCGTAGGTTAAGGTAGGTGAACGTATGTCAGAACTTTTTGAAACAGAAGCTTCTGCAGATACAAAGCGTGAAAACGCAGTACCTGCGGATTCAGAAGCTAGGTGGTATGTAGCTCATACCTACTCAGGCTATGAGAACAAGGTAAAAAATGATATCGAAAAGACTATTGAAAACAGAAAGCTTCAAGATCAAATTCTCGAGGTAACTGTTCCGGTACAGGAGGTAACAGAAGTTACTAAGACGGGTGCTAAGAAGACAGTACAGAGAAAGTTGTTTCCGGGTTACGTTTTGGTACACATGTTCATGAACGATGTGACATGGTACGTAGTGAGAAACACCAGAGGTGTAACAGGATTTGTTGGTCCGGAGTCAAAGCCGGTACCACTGACGGATCGTGAGATGAAGGCAATGGGTATCTTCGCTGAAGAACCTGTGGTTCAGATTGACGTTGCTGTTGGTGATATGATAAAGGTTATTACCGGTGCATGGGAAGGAAATGTTGCATCTGTGAAAGCCATCAACGAAGGTAAGAGAAGTGTTACCATCGACGTTGACATTTTTGGACGAGCAACATCTGTTGAAATCGGTTTTGGAGATATTCAAAAGGTGTAAAGTGGAAGGGTATCCCCCGTTAGACCACAATATGTTTAGGAGGTAGCTATAAAATGGCTAAGAAAGTAGAAGGATATATTAAATTACAGATTCCTGCAGGAAAGGCAACTCCTGCACCACCTGTTGGTCCTGCACTTGGACAGCACGGTGTTAACATTGTACAGTTCACAAAAGAGTTTAATGCCAGAACTGCTGATCAGGGTGATATGATCATCCCTGTTGTTATCACAGTTTATGCAGATAAGAGCTTTAGCTTTGTAACCAAGACTCCACCAGCAGCAGTACTTCTTAAGAAGGCGTGCGGCCTTAAGACAGCATCTGCAGCTCCAAACAAGACGAAGGTTGCAAAGATTTCAAAGGCAAAGATTCAGGAAATCGCAGAACTTAAGATGCCAGACTTGAACGCAGCAAGCCTTGAGGCTGCTATGAGCATGATCGCAGGTACAGCTCGTTCTATGGGTATCACAGTTGAGGATTAATATTAGAGAATCAGCGCGTAGGAGGGTCGCTCCCGCTATTACTACAGGAGGTTTAGTTTATAATGAAAAAAGGTAAAAGATATTCAGAAGCTGCAAAGCTTATTGAGAAGACAAGCGTTTATGAGATTGACGAGGCTGTATCTTTAGTTAAGAAGTCAGCAAGTGCAAAGTTTGATGAAACCATCGAAGCACATCTTCGTCTTGGTGTTGACGGTCGTCACGCAGATCAGCAGGTTCGTGGTGCAGTCGTACTTCCACACGGAACCGGTAAGAGCGTAAAGGTATTGGTATTTGCTAAGGGCAACAAGGTTGACGAGGCTCTTGCAGCAGGTGCTGATTACGCTGGTGGTGATGAGCTTGTACCAAAGATTCAGAACGATGGTTGGTTAGATTTTGACGTCGTTGTTGCAACTCCGGATATGATGGGTGTTGTAGGTCGTCTTGGTAAGGTACTTGGTCCTAAGGGATTAATGCCAAATCCAAAGGCTGGTACTGTTACTATGGATGTAACAAAGGCTATCAACGATATTAAAGCTGGTAAGATTGAGTACAGACTCGACAAGGCAAATATTATCCATGTGCCAGTGGGAAAAGCTTCTTTCACAGAGGAGCAGTTGAAGGACAACTTCCAGACTTTACTTGATGCGGTTATTAAGGCGAAGCCGGCAGCTGCAAAGGGTCAGTATTTGAAGAGCGTAGTTATCGCTTCTACAATGGGACCTGGCGTAAAGCTGAACGTTTCAAAATACTAATTTCGTATCAGAATAAATACAGAAACGGACGAGATTTATTTCTCGTCCGTTTTTCTTTTGCAAAAACATTTGTATTTGTTGATTTTTGGCGCGAAAAAGAGTAAAATAGAGATGGTTGTGATTGATCGACAAATATTATTTCAGGGGGTTACAAAGAATGGACAACAGTCAGATTCAAAAAAAATTAGAAGAAGTAATTAAGAATGTTTTACCGGATCTTGAGGGCATTGATATGAATGCCAATATGGTAAATACATATGGCGTGAACTCTGTATCCTTGATTCGTTTGCTTGTAGCTGCAGAAGAAAGATTTGATATTTCTTTTACAGATTATGAGCTTGCGTTGGATGAATATGACACATTTGCTGATATCGCAGCAGCAATCGCACAGAAGATGGCATAAAACATCAAAGAAGGTATTAGGAGGGCAATATAATGGCAGATATGAAGAAATTACCGGTTACATATCCAATGATTACATCATGGCAGTGGCACGCAACACTGTTTTCTATCTTATCAGATGATGAGAATGCAAAAAAATGGATTTTCAGTAACTATACACAGCTTCGTTGTTACAATATTCAGGAGATTTTTACAGGAGAGGATATGCTTCTTGCAGACATGATGCCGGGAAGTAGTGCACTTAAGCAGTGTCCGTATCTGATTTTCTCTTTGCTCACAAAGGATCAGATTACAAGCTATTGTGGAAATATCATTGATTTCATTATCAAGACGATTGATCTCAATGGATATGTATATGGTGTATTTGATGAAGCAAAGATTTTATGTGATGCAGAGGTAGATTACAAGTTCCCTCATGAGCTGTTTATCTACGGATATAACCGTGATGAAGAAGTGTTCTATGTAGGAGACTTTACATTCCAGGATCACTATTCTTACAACACAGTCAGCTTCGCTGATTTGGAGCGTGGATATGAAGATATCACAGAGCAGGATGATCACGTATTCAAGGATGATCACAAGGGTGGACGTGGACTTTATGTTGTTATGAAGAACACAGAGCATCCAACCTATGAACTTGATATCGAACTTGTAAAGGAAGGTCTTTACGAGTATCTTAACTCCAAGGATACAAAGAACCACTTCCGTATGCTCAGAAATCGTTTTAATGATACCACATTTGGTATCAAGGTATATGATAAGGTGTTAGCACAGATTGATAAGCAGCTTCACGCAGAGGAGCCTGATTTTGATATTCGTGCGCTTCACGTTATGTATGATCACAAGGTATTGATGCTAGAGAGATTAAAGTACCTTATGAATCATGGATTCCTCAAATACAACCAGAACACCTTGGATGAGTATACTACGGTTGTACGTAACATGTTGACTGCAAGAAATCTTTTGGTTCGTATTTCCATTACCAATGAGATTGAAGCTTGTTCCCGTTTCAAGATTTATCTGGATGCAGCAAAGGAAAAGGAGATTAGCATTCTCTTCCGTGTGCTTGCTGAGCTTGAAGAAGCTTAAAGCTACCGTAATCAGGTATAAGGATGAAATAAGAAATAAACGGCATAGTTGGAGTTTCCGGCTATGCCGTTTTTAAAGTCAAAACCATCTGTATTGGAAAGGATAGGATATGATATGATACAGGTTGCTTTACAAAACGTGCATCGTGATTATCTAGAAGCACATTATGAACAATTACTTTCTCTGCTTGCGAAGCAGCGACGCGAAAAGGTTTTGCAATTCAAAAATAAGGAGGCTGCTTTCGTATCCATGACTGCCGGTTTGCTCTTGCAGCAGGTTGTGCAACAGGAAGTGGGGATTTTGCCTTCGGAACTAACGATAGCGAAGGAAGAACAAGGAAAACCATATATCGTGGGAGCCGAGGATTTCTTCTTCAATCTTTCACATTCGGGGGACTATGTAGCCCTTGCATATGGAGACAGTCCTGTTGGAATCGATATAGAAAAGACGAATGTGAAGGATTTGAAGGTCGCAAAACGTTGTTTTGCTCCGGAGGAATATGACTATATCACACAAGGGAAAGAAGATTGGCAAAAACGGTTTTGCAAGATTTGGACGATGAAAGAAAGCTACTTAAAGTATACGGGTCAGGGAATTCGTATTGCGTTAAATTCTTTTATCGTCGACGCAGAAAGGTTGTGTGTAAAAGGAAAGTCATGTAGATTTGCAAGATGGGATTTGGGAGATTACATTTTGACAGTATGTGCAGACGAAACAATGGACCTTCAAAATATGAAAAAAGAAATTCTTTTGATGAATTCATTTTCTGACACAGAAGTACGATAAAGTTGTTAAAAAATTTCTTGACATTCGACTCGATATGAGGTAGAATCTTTCTTGCTGATAAGGCATGCGGTTGTAGCTCAGCTGGATAGAGCACTTGGCTACGGACCAAGGTGTCGGGAGTTCGAATCTTCTCAGCCGCAT
>JBJENA010000075.1:0-8734 GCA_051879955.1 Wujia sp. | reverse complement strand
TGATGAAGCGGCTGGTATTGTGAAATACAAGAAGAACAAGGCTGCAACAGAGAAATCTCTAGAGGCAGAAAGAGCCAACTTATCCCGCGTAAAAGATATTTTGGGTGAGCTGGAAAAACAGGTTGGTCCATTGAAGGAGCAATCAGAAACTGCAAGAAGATATTTGATTTTCAAGGATGAACTGAAAAAACTGGATATCAATGCCTTCTTATTGGATGTGGATGATAACAAGGATAAGCTTGCGGATTATGAATCCAAGCTTTCGATTGTGGAAGAGGATGTAGCAAGACTTCGTGATGAGTATGATGCTGCGAAGGATGAATACGCAAAAATAGAGGAACAAATCGAAGGCTTTAATCAAAAAATTGATGATACCAAAAATGAAATACATGAAAAGAAGCTCATAAACCAGAAATATGAAGGTGAGACAAATGTTGTGAGTCAGCAGATTTTGTCTTATCAACAAAATGAGAGTGGTTTGCAGGAGCAAATCGAACGTGAAAAGAACAATCTGGAACGTCATCAAACGGAATTAGCGAAGTTATATGAAGAAAAAAACGAGCTTGATGAAAAACTGGATCATGCAGATGATCAGTTGGATGAAGCAAAGAATGCTTATCAGGAGTTGGAAAGTTCGATTGCCGAAAAAGAGAAGAAAATCGAAGATTCTAAAGCGGATATTATTGAGTTTTTGAATGAAGGCGGTACGTTGAAGGCAAAAGTGGGTCGATATGATACGATGCTTGAAAACATCCAACTTCGGAAGACCGAGTTAAATCAGCGTTTCCTGGAATACAAGAGCGAAGAGCAAAAAGCTTCTGTGGAAAAGGAACAGCTTTCTTGCAGTATTGCAGAGTTGGAATCAGAAATAGCAACCGTTGCAGGAGAACATCAGGCTGTTTGTGATTTGATTACCAGTCACAGTGCAAAGCTTGAAGAACATCGTCAGGGAAGTACACAGACGAGTAATCAGATTGTCAGCTTGAAGTCGAAGAAAGAATCTTTGCGTAACCTGACGGAACGTTATGAGGGATATGGAAACAGTATCCGTCGAGTGATGGAGAAAAAAGCATCCAATCCCAAAATTATCGGAGTGGTTGCGGATATCATGCAGGTAGAAAAGCAGTATGAAACTGCTATCGAGACAGCACTTGGTGGAAGTATTCAAAATATTGTTACAGAGGATGATGCAACTGCAAAGCAGATGATTTCATATCTGAAGCAAAACCGCTTTGGCCGTGCAACCTTTTTACCGATCCAGTCCATTGTAGAAAGAAACGGGGTAGACGACCAGGTAAAGAGGGAAACCGGTGTGATTGGAATTGCTTCTGATTTGGTACAGTGTGAGCAGAAATTCCGAAAGATTATGGGACATCTTCTTGGAAGGATTGTAGTAGTAGATCATATTGATCATGCGATGGAACTGGCAAAGAAATACAAGCAATCTTTGCGTATTGTTACACTTGAGGGTGAATTGATTAATCCGGGTGGAGCATTGACGGGCGGTGCGTTCCGCAATTCTTCGAATTTGCTTGGTCGAAAGCGTGAATTAGAAGAAATTGATGAGCAGATAGAGGCATTTACAAAGCAGCTTGAGGATCACAAGAATCAGATTGTATTTTTAACTGAAGATAGAGAAAAGCAAAAAGGAATTCGTGATACCTATAGTAAAAAACTGCAAGACTTGAATATTCGTCTCAATACATTCCGGTTGAATTTGGAACAGGTAAATGAGAAATTAGACGAGTTAGAAAAAGGATTTGCAGGCATTGGCCGAGAAAATCAGGAACTTACAAAGCAGATTGATGAAATCAATGCGAATAAAGAAGAATTAAAAGAAAATAATAAAAAACAGGAAGATGCAATCAAAGAGCTTGAAGAAGAAATTGCGCAATTAGAGGTTGTTGTTGCTTCAGAAAAAGAAAAAATCAATGATGCGTCCGAGAAGATTAATCAGATGAATCTTGATTTCCATGCAGTCCAGCAACAATATGACTTTATGATGCAGAATATTCATCGAATCAAGACAGAGGAACAAACTGCAAAAGAAAATCTCAAGACCTTGAATTTGAAGCTTACAAATGGCAATGAGCAGGCACAGGAGCTTCATAAGAAGATTGAGCTATTGAAACAGCAGGTGGAAGAAAACCAGAGACTAATTGCAATAAAAGAAGAAAAGCTTATTGAACTGCAAAATCAAAAGCAGGCTCTTTCTGATAGTCATAAGGAGTTCTTTGAAAAACGAGAAGTCCTTGCAGAACAGATAAATGGTTTGGACAAGTCTGCATTTAAGATCAACGCATCCATTGAGAAATTGTCTGAACATGCAGAAAGTTTGAATAACTATATGTGGGAAGAGTATGAACTTACCTACAATTCCGCGATTGATTTCAAGGACGAAAGCTTTGACGATATCGGATCTTTGAAACGGGAGATTACAGCTGTTAAAGGAAAAATCAAAGAGCTTGGTTCAGTCAATGTCAATGCGATTGAAGATTATAAACAGGTTTCGGAGCGTTATGAGTTCCTTAAGAGCCAGCATGATGATATCGCAAAAGCAGAGGCAAATCTGGTCAATATCATTGCAGAGCTTGACCGTGCTATGCGCGAACAGTTTGCGGAGAAATTTCAGGAGATTCGAGTGATGTTCTCCAAGGTGTTTAAGGAATTATTTGGCGGAGGAAAGGCAGACCTTGAACTTGTAGATGAAACGGATATCCTGGAAACAGGTATCAAGATCAATGCGCAGCCACCCGGAAAGAAATTGCAGAATATGATGCAGTTATCCGGCGGTGAGAAGAGTTTGACAGCCATATCTTTGTTGTTTGCAATTCAGAGTCTGAAACCATCACCGTTTTGTCTGCTGGATGAGATTGAGGCAGCACTTGATGATTCCAATGTCAAACGTTTTGCAAAATATTTGCATCGTTTGACAAAAGATACACAGTTTATCGTGATTACACACCGTAAAGGTACGATGGAGGTTGCGGACATCTTGTATGGTATTACCATGCAGGAAAAGGGTGTCTCTACACTTGTCAGTGTAAATATGATTGAAAATGAATTAGATGATTAGTGGAGGTAAAAGCATGGGTTGGTTTACCAAGAAGAAAAAACAGGAAGAAATTCCTGTTGTTCAGCACGAAGATAGTGTTGATACATATGCACAGGAAGCACAGATATCTGAACCGGAACCGGTTGTCGAAGAAGCAGTGTCTGAGAGTGCACCGATAGTTGAAGGCTTCTTCGCACGATTAAAGGCTGGTCTTTCTAAGACAAGAAATAGTATTTCAGAAAGCTTCAACAATCTGTTTAAAGCAAGCGAGCTGGATGATGATTTTTATGATGAGCTCGAGGAAACCCTTGTGATGTCTGATATGGGCTTTGAGACTACAGAACGTATCATTGATGACTTGAAAGAGCGTGTGAAATCAGAGCACATCAAAGAAGTGGAAGCTTGCAAGAATCTTGTAATCAATATTATTCGTGACCAGATGTCAGTAGATGAGACTGCATACGATTTTGAAAACAAGAAAACGGTTGTGTTTGTCATTGGTGTAAATGGTGTTGGAAAGACCACATCCATTGGAAAGCTTGCAGCACAGTACAAGGCCCAGGGTAAGAAAGTTATGATGGCTGCGGCAGACACATTCCGAGCTGCAGCAATCGATCAGCTTAAAACCTGGTCCGACCGTGCAGGGGTTGAGATTATTGCACAAAACGAAGGTGCGGATCCTTCCGCTGTTGTATATGATGCAGTTGCTGCTGCAAAGAGCAGAAACACAGATATCTTATTGATAGATACTGCAGGTCGTCTTCATAATAAGAAGAATCTTATGGATGAGCTGGCAAAGATGCGTCGTATCATTTCAAAGGAATATCCGGAGGCTAATGTAGAGTCCTTGATTGTTTTGGATGGTACAACCGGTCAAAATGCATTGGAACAGGCAAGACAGTTTAGTTCTGTTACAGAAATAAACGGAATTATCATTACAAAACTGGATGGTACAGCCAAAGGTGGTATTGCCATTGCGATTCAGGCAGAGTTAAATGTACCGGTTAAGTATATCGGTATAGGTGAAAAGATTGAAGATTTACAGAAGTTTGATCCAAACAGCTATGTAACCGCATTGTTCTCGGATTTTGATATGCGTTCAGATATCGAAATCATCGTGGATGAGGAGATTGAAGAAATGCCAAAAGACGATGATTTATTTGATATGTAAGACGCATGAGTGAAGGAAAGGAAATGTTATGAGTACAGATAAATTGACATTGGAAAAATTTGAGCAGGCTTATGAGATCGTACAGAAGGTGACAGCGCCTACTCCTTTGGTAGAAAGTGAATTTTTCTCTACTATATCAGGAAACAAAGTGTATCTCAAACCTGAAAATATGCAGGTAACAGGTGCCTATAAGATTCGAGGTGCTTATTATAAGATCAGCACCCTGTCAGAAGAAGACAGACAGAAAGGATTGATTACTGCATCAGCGGGAAATCACGCGCAGGGTGTTGCTTATGCTGCAAAGGCTTACGGTGTAAAGGCAACGATCGTTATGCCGACATCGACTCCTTTGATTAAGGTAAATCGTACAAAAGCATACGGAGCAACCGTTGTATTGCATGGTGATGTGTATGATGATGCATGTCAATATGCACTAAAGCTTGCAGAGGAAGAAGGATATACCTTTATTCATCCGTTCGATGATTTGGATGTAGCAACCGGACAGAGTACAGTTGCGATGGAGATTTTGAAGGATCTTCCATTTGTAGATATTATTTTGGTTCCGGTTGGTGGTGGTGGACTTGCTACCGGTGTGTCTACTCTTGCAAAGATGTTAAATCCAAATATCAAGGTAATCGGTGTTGAGCCGGCAGGTGCCGCATGTTTGAAAGCAAGCTTTGCAAACAACGAAGTGACGACTTTACCGGTTGTTGATACCATTGCAGATGGTACCGCCGTAAAAACACCGGGTTCTAAGATTTTCCCATATCTTATGGAAAATCTGGATGATATTATCACCGTAGATGACAGTGAATTAATTGTTGCTTTCCTGGATATGTTAGAAAACCACAAGATGCTTGTTGAAAATAGTGGTTTATTGACAGTTGCTGCTTTGAAACATTTGCCTGCAGATGGTAAGAAGGTTGTAAGCATCCTGAGTGGTGGAAATATGGATGTCATTACCTTCTCATCTGTGGTTCAACATGGTTTGATTGCACGTAGTCGTATCTTTACTGTTTCTGTATTGCTTCCGGACAAACCGGGTGAGCTTGAGCGGGTTGCCGGTGTCATTGCAGGGCAAAATGGTAATATTATTAAATTGGAGCACAACCAGTTTGTTACTTTGAATCGTAATTCTGCTGTTGAATTGGTTATCACCATGGAGGCATTTGGACCTGAACACAAGGAACAGATTCTAAATGAATTAAATGAACAGGGTTATAGACCAATTGAGAAAAAACAAAAGGCGATATTCTAAAATGAAACGAGTAGGATATGTTGTAGATGTTGGTACGACAACGATTGACAGTAAAATAATTGATTTAGAGACAGGAAAAGATTTGATACAAAAAAGTGATCGAAATCCGCAGAGATTGTATGGCAGTGATGTCCTAACAAGAATCATGACCGTAAAAAGAGACCATCAATATCTCAGTGTCATGAAGGAACAGGTATTAGAATTACTACTTCGCAACATGAAATCCATGTTGGAAACCATTCAGGAAGAACACAAACAAAATCAAGGGGAAGTAATTGACTGTAAAGTGGATGGCGTTGTGATTGCAGGAAATACTACCATGATCAGTATTTTATTGAATCTGGATATATCAAATATGGGGAGTTTTCCGTTTCCAACACCGGTTCGGGAATCAGTGGTCGGGACTGCCGCTACTTTATTTGCTTGTGAATATGGACAAACTCTTCCTGTTTCAGAGTATTGCACAGAAGGTTGTAAAGTCTTATACACAGGCGCTGTATCTGCATTCTTTGGCGGAGATATCGTAGCCGGTTTGCTATATCTTGAAAAAGCGGATTGTGTGGAAGAAAAAGAAAATTATCTCCTGTTGGATTTGGGTACCAATGGTGAGATGGTTGTAAAAAAAGGAAATCAGTTTTTTGCAACCAGTACAGCCTGCGGACCTGCATTCGAGGGCTGTGCAAGAAAGCAGCATGCATATGGATGTAGTTTGCTTGAGGCAATCGCACTTGGCCGCAAGCTTCATAAGATTCATGAAAACGGAAGCTTGCAGGAAGAATATCTGGATACAGGCATTGTGATTCATGGTATTACATTAACTTCTGAGATTTTGCAGTCTATTATGCTTGCAAAATCAGCCATTCGTGCCGGTATTCAATGTCTCTTACAAGAAGCAGGTATGGAACTGTCCAAGCTGGACTGTGTCTATGTTGCAGGTGGATTTGGTTTCCACCTGAATATGAAAGATGCAATCTATTTGGGAATGTTTCCGGAAGAATTTATGGGTAAAGCCATGGTTGTTGGCAATACTTCATTAGAAGGAGCAACTTTTTTGCTGAATCACCCGGAGCAAATCTCAAATTTTGAATTGTTGAGAAAAGAAATATCTATGGTTGATTTGACACAGGTAAAGGATTTTCAGGAATGGTTAATTACAGGATGCCGTCTTTAAAAATAGAACAATTTATGGATGAACTGGCAAATGACAAGAGAATTGGTCTGTCATCAATTACTATTTTAAAAGATAAAAAGCTGTTAGGACAACGATTTGTTGCACCATATGATCATCGATTTCGTCATGTGACCTATTCAGTATGTAAATCTGTGACAGGAATGGCTGTTGGTTTTGCTTTAGAAGAGGGTTTATTTTCGCTCGATGATAAGCTTGTTGATTTATTGCCGGAGTATACGCCGATATTAACGCGTAAACATAAAAAACAGGTAACAGTGAGACATTTGTTGACGATGACAAGTGGCGCGAAGTTTGATGAAGCCGCTTCCGGTTTGTCTGATGATTGGTGTAAAAGCTTTATGGCACATGATTTTTCCGAACATCCGGGCAAGCAGTTTCAATATAACAGCCTAAACACCTATATTCTGTCCGCTTTGATTAAGAAAAAAGCACAGTGTGGATTGCTTGCATACCTGCAACCGAGATTATTCACACCGCTTGATATTCATGATGTTTCCTGGGAAACTTGTCCTAAGAATATCGAACAGGGTGGCTGGGGCATGAAAATGTCTGTCACTGATATGCTGAAGCTTGGACAGTTATATCTCAATCACGGAACATGGACAAAAGAAGGGAAAACGATTCAGGTTTTACCAAAAAAATGGGTAGAGGCATCAACACAATGTCATGTCCATTTGGATACCAAACTGGTAAAAGGATATGGGTATCAACTTTGGTTGTTACAGGATGGAGCATATCTGTTCAATGGTTTATTTGGACAAAATATTTATATTCATCCAAAACAGAATCTTGTGATTGTAACTACCGCAAGTGGGCAGGAGATTTTTCCGGATGGTCCGTTGCTTTCAAAGATATGTGATTTTGTTTCCTGTTCTGAGAATTGGAAGAAGGATCCCTTGCGCATTCGTATCAATCGTTATATGCGCAAAGTGAAGTCATTGTTTGTAAGAAAAAAGCATTTACAGGATGCACAGGCACAGCAACTATTAAAAGCGATTGAACCATATTGTGCAAAAGCATACAAATTTACTAAGAGAGGTCCAAGTCTTGCTCCTGTTTGTTTACAGGTAAGTTATAGACAGGTTATGAGGGGAATCAGCGGACTCGTATTTATGAAACAAGGCGATTCGCTGTATGTTTGTCTGAAAGAAGAGGATGT
Organism: Wujia sp.; assembly: GCA_051879955.1. Lineage (GTDB taxonomy): Bacteria > Bacillota > Clostridia > Lachnospirales > Lachnospiraceae > Coprococcus_C. The sequence goes on along the minus strand of JBJENA010000075.1, from coordinate 899 downwards.
GGTTTACCGTTTGCCGGTAGGATTTGGACAGGCGAAACCGTATGGTTATAAACATATTCGAATCTGTGGAAAAGATATGCCGGTTGCAGCGAGACTTTCCGCACAAAGAAATCGACAGGGAACCTTGTATTTTGTACTGGATGTCATATATTTAGAAGAAGCAGCAAATAAAAAGATTTATTTGCGATTTGGGGATAATCAAGTGGATATGATTGCTATGGATTCACCCGATCCGGTAGCATTTCTACAGAAACTGACAAGGGAACCATGGGTTCAAACAAATAAAATATTTGGAACACTTGCCGGAAAGACCAGAAAGTTTTTATTTACGCAGGTGCAGGGAAAAGTACAATGAAAATGATGAGTATCGCCAGCGGAAGCAGTGGAAACTGTATATTTGTTGGCAGTGAGAAAACAGGAGTATTAATTGACGCCGGAATCAGTAAAAAGCGTATAATCGAAGGGCTTCAAAGCGCAGATATATCTATGGAGGATATCGATGGTATTGTGATTACACATGAACATATTGACCATGTCCAAGGTTTAGGTGTAATATCTAGAAGTTACGGTATTCCCATATATGCAACAGAGCTGACAATACAAGCCATTAAGGAAATACCAAAGCTTGGAGTGATTGAGGAATCCTTGTTTCATCCGATAAAACCGGACGAACCGTTTTTTATCGGTGATGTATACGTAGAAGCGCATGCGGTTTGGCATGATGCCAGTGATCCGGTCAGCTATACCTTGATGCATGATGCAAAGAAGGTAGGAATTGCAACGGACTTGGGAGATTATGATACCTATATGATTTCATCGTTGCAAAATTGTGATGCATTGTTGGTGGAAGCCAATCATGATATTCGTATGTTACAGGCAGGAAGATATCCGTATGTGAC
>JBJENA010000074.1:0-2328 GCA_051879955.1 Wujia sp. | reverse complement strand
TGATCAGCATGAGTGTGTATGAATATGATGAAAAACTGCATGAGAAAACGATGATAGAAATTGGCCGGGAGGAAGGATGTATGGCAAAACTAATTTCCCTGACCTGCCGTAAGCTTGCAAAAGGTAAAGACGTTCAGACGATAGCTGATGAATTAGAAGAGGATGTGGATTTGATAGATCAAATTTGTAACATTGCAGAAGCATATGCTCCGAATTACGACGAGAAGCAGATTCTGGAACAGATGAAAACAATAAATGTGTAAAACAAAAGGGCATATCAAAATCGATATGCCCTTTTTGATTTCATTTATCTGATTGAGAAGGTTTTATTTCCTTTGTTTTTGAAATACTTCTTGTAAGCAGACACCTTACTCTTTGTTACAATATGTCATCTCAAATTTATTCACAGACATTGGAGATGCGATAAAATTGCCCTGCAACTTCTCACAACCAATGGATTTTAAGTAATCATACTGCTCTTTCTTTTCAATACATCCGGCATAGACGGACATATTCAAATCCTTTGACAGATTCAAAATCATATTGAGAATCATCTTGCTTCGCTCGATATCTTCTTCATTATCAAGGAACTCTGTTCCAATCTTCCATGCATCTACATTCATATCCTGAAGCATATTCAAAGATGAATATCCACTTCCAAAACCATCCATGATGACGACAATTCCATACTCTCGCAGTCTACCCAGGATTTCCAATTGCTTTTTAGAATCCTTCATGACTGTGTTCTCACGAATCTCCAGATGCAATCTCCATGGTTCAATCTCATAACATTCGACCAGAGTTGTCAATGTCTGATACATATCCAGCAAGAAGAAATCTCTTGGTGACACGTTTACTGACAGATAATATGGCAGCTTCATCTCCTGCCATTTTTTCAACAGTTTGCAGCTTCTCTCCCACACATACTGGTCCAAAACGGAAATCAATCCGGAATGCTCCAGCACAGGAAGAAACTCTGCCGGCATCAACATTTCCCGTCCCGGACGAAGCCAACGTGTCAACACCTCTGCACCCAACACCTCACCGGTATCCGATGTCTGTGGTTGCAGATACATCTGGAATTCCTCTCCGATCAAAGCTGTGCGGAAATTACCAATCATATGCTGTTCTTCAATCGCCTGTTCTCTGACACGCTCATCATAAAATGCAATCGTTTCCTGATAATTTCCTTTGATACTTTCAATTGCAAACAACGCACGGTCACAAATGACAGGAATCGGAGTGCTGCGATTTGTAATCTTACAAATACCCAGGCAAATACGAAGCTTGTAACTTGTATTACCCATTACAGAACCAACCTCAGAAATCGCTTCCATATATGCATCCAGCTCTAACCTATCCTCTCGCAGACAAATTGCAAAACGATCACCCATGAGACGACCATATACCGTATCACCCGTTGCATATTTCTGGATGATTTCGGCGCATTTTTTAATAACCGCATCACCCTTTTCTATCCCAAATACGTCGTTGATCATCTTGAAATTTTCAATATCTGCGCACATAATGCAATAGGATTCATTTGGATTTTCTTTCAAAAGCTTTTCTACCTGTACATAAAAATAGTCTTTTGTATACAATCCGGTCAATATATCATATCGAATACGATACTGTTCTTCTTCAATCTGTCGATCACTCTCTGTCTCGTCATGCATGACAAAATAACATCCAATCCAGAGACCTTCGTCATCAAATATCTGTCGATATACAGCCGAATATGTATGTTTTTCTCCATCTATCTCTGCACTGTCGTGCCAACTGTGTTCTGTAAGACTTGACGGATCTCTTCCATCCAACCAGTCTTTATATATCTTTTCGAGATATCTTTCTTCTTTGTTTCCGCCAAATATTTGCGTTGCGTATTCATTTGCATAAATACACCGTCCTGTATTATCAAAACACAATACACCATCTTCCATATGATGAACCGCAATTCCAAGCATCTGCTCCACCAAACCCTTTGGTGTATATTTAAAGCCATAATAATATACAGCAATCGCAATCACTCCATATGTGATAGCAGAATAATCATACTTCCAATCCAACCAGCCATACATGATATTTGCCGTCACAGATATGATGGTTAAACATAAAAGCACCTTATATTGTGTGGCATAGATACGTGCCCCCTTCTTTATCGACACGTACAACAGTATTAAAATCACAGTTGCAAAAATCGAAATACACAATCTGTGATACATATACAGAAATCCCATATCTGTCAGATAAAAATACGATTTCCCCTGACTATCCACTTCCTTCGTCATATCATAGAGCAAACAATGCTTCATATTCATGAATTGCAAA
>JBJENA010000073.1:0-2406 GCA_051879955.1 Wujia sp. | reverse complement strand
TTGCGGTCTTACATATATATGACCATAAGAAAACACCCTGCAAGATTATTGCGTCTTGCAGGGTGAATACATAATCATCTTAATTTTTCAGTGCAACTCCATTCTCATCACCAAGGACATCCCGAATCACATCGGTTACGGTATCCTGATGTTCGTTATAATAATAAGAATAATTTTTCTGATAACCTTCTTCCGCAGTGAACCAAGAAATTAAAAGTCCACCATCACTCTGTACATAGGTGTTGCCATCCAGTATCGGTTGCCACTTCTCCGGTGCACCAGTGGTTAGCAGCGGGCCAGTACTGAGATAAAATACATTGTTGTTTATGCGGAAATTCTCAGAAGCATTTGGGGAGACATGTCCCATATAAGCAGAACCTGCAGCTCCCTTAGTTTGCATATACCAGCCATAGCCTGTATACAGGAAATAGTTCCCTTCAATCAGCACATTCTCCATGCGGTGCCTACCATAGCCAATATCATCTTCTAAAGTGAAGAATATCTCGATTGGCATATCGTTGTAGGCGAACACATTCCGTGCATAAGTGATATTCCGCTGAATCACATCATAGCTTTCAAAGTTTTCGTTTCCGGTTACTGCAGGGTCCTCAGAGGGGTCCTGATTAGAAACCCCAGCATCATAACACTGATAGATAAAACAATCCGTCACCGAATAGTGATCGTAGTTGCCATCGCATTCCACGCCGTTGCCCATTATGGCTGGTTCTCCGTTGTCATAACGATAATACTGTGGCGAGCCACCAATCCACCCAATTTCGCAGAAGGAAACATCGTAGCCCATATCTCCGCCGAAAATACAATGTGCTCCTGTGTATTTTAAGCAAAGATTGTGGAACACTGTATCATCCGCAGGCAAAACAATATTCTGTCTTACCGCAAATTCGATACTATCAAAGACTTCACCCGGATTACCTGTATCACAGCGCAAATAAAGAGTTCCAACAACTTCTTCGGAATATTCACCGTAATCACAGGTGTCCATAACTGTATACCGGAAAGGCGCACCATCATAAAGAATACTGTCTGCCTTAGAGAAGAACATCAAATCTTCTGTCAATTCCGTTTTCACATCAAAGGGCTGTCCATCGTTTATGGTGGACAGGTAACCATCCATATAGTAAGGCGCAACCTTGGTTCCCCAGCTTTCGCCGTCATTGAAGACAAGGATACCGCAATCCATCATATCCATATGATAGACCCAGATGTTATCTGTACCCTCCAGTAACGACCACTTGTTTGGATCGGCACCGTTTTCGGGTGAAGCATAAATATTCGGCTTTGCACCCTCTCCATAGGCAGAGTAAATCACGCCATCCTGTGCCCAAAGCTGACCTCTCCATGTACCGCCACGTTCAAAGTACACGCCATCACCATGAGAAAGGTTAGCAGCGTTTACTTTATTCAAAGTTGCCCAAGCTGTTTCGGGGGTAAGACCATCACTATCATCATTACCATTATTGGATACATAATAGGCAATCCCCTCACAGGTCAACTCGTCTGTATTAGTAAGAATTTTTTGCTTCATAGCATCTGCTGTTGCAAGAATGGCTTCATCTTCTTCATTTGGTTCTCTCATCCCAAAAGCCAGAGGATCATATTCAAGCATCTCAGAATTGTACAGGCGTACCACAGCCGCAATCGCATCTTCACGGGTCAGGCGTTCATCAAGATGGAAGTTCAGTTTTTCATCACAATCCAGAAAATGTACACGCTGGTTTACATCCATACGTCTTTGCATCCAGTAGACAGCAGAACTCGGTACATTACCGATTGGGTCTTCTCCTCCTTCCTGAAAATACATAGCGATTTCCCTATCGGCATCACAATAGGGATAATCCCATGAAAGTTGAGAAAACATAAGGTCGTAATCCACATAATTTTCCGTACAGAAACCATAATCACGGGCATTATAGACATTGTAGTTCAAAGTCTCTGCAGCAAGCATCAGAAGGACAAGTCCATCATCCCGAATCATTGTTCTCTGAGGATATGCAGATGAATCCACATTTGCCTGCCATACAGACAAAGCGTTTTCATCGCACAATGTGATTAGGGCAGTTATCAATTGTTCAAAGCCTGCAAAATCTGCTTCTGCTAAAAGGTTATCTTCCCAATCCTTTGGGATAAGCCCGAGTTCTCTTGCCTTAATTGTTTCTCTATTTTCTTCAGTAACAGAAGAATTTGTCTCAGTTGTGTCTTGTACTGGATCAGTTGTTGCAGGCTGACTGTTACCGCACCCGGACAGTGTTCCTAAAACCATCACAACAACTAACAGCAAACATAATAATCGTTTGTATTTCATAAATACTCCTCGCTTTCCTCATCAGGACAAATCAAATATAAGTAAATGCAAAATCCGCACACAAATATCCAAAATAATTTTAG
>JBJENA010000072.1:0-2432 GCA_051879955.1 Wujia sp. | reverse complement strand
TTCCCAGTTCTCCTCGCAAGGTCTGTTGGCATAAGATACAGCTCATGAATCCGTTTCCGGATTGTTTATCAAGGTTCAAAATACAAAAAGATTTGGTAGAACATTTGTTCTTTTTGTGTTATAATCTTCTTGTAGCCAAGCCATTTCTCTCATGGCTTCTGGTGGCTACGTTTTCATGGGTTAATGATACGAAATTTTGTCTTGGATTATCATTGACGGAAAGTTGACCGGAAGTTGACGAAAAAGATAGGAAGTGATGAATTGCAAAACCGCATTACATTCTCCAACGTAATCGGAGTGTTATTGGAAAATAAAAAGAAAACTTATGCACAGTACCAGATGATTGAAGACATCTTCTACGACTGCCTGTGCAACATGGATTTATTTGAAAAAGAGGATTTTGAGAAAAATGTTACCTACAGCAGATGGTGTACCGGAGAACGCCCGATACCCAAGGAAATATTGTCCTTTTATGACAATTGCGGATTTGACGGCATTCAGGATAATATTCAGGAAGATGTAATTCCAAACCTTATCAATGTGCCAGCCACAAGGAAACTGCTTTTAGAATTGGTTATGGACAGTGTGGATGTAATTGGTACAAAAAAGGCGGATGAATTTGCCCAGATAACAGATGATGCCGAGTTTATTACCACTCTTGTCCGTTACGCCATATTAAATGACCATGACAGCAGACACACCCTGTTATCGCCTGATTTGTCGGATATTCTTCTGAGTAACAAGCTTCCTTCTGTAAACCGCTATTTTCTCGGAAGAAAAGAGGAAATAAAGGTCGTTAGCAAAGCTTTGCAGGAAAACAATCTTGTATTTATCACCGGCACTGCCGGTATGGGTAAAAGTGAACTGGCAAAGACCTATGCCAAAAAGAATGAAAAGAAATACACCAACATCATTCACTTATTTTACGATGGTGATTTAAAGAAATGTGTTGCTCAGATGGAAATTAGCGATGATACCGCGGACATGAGCGAAGATATGCTCCTTGACAGGCATATGAAACTATTAAAAAAGCTCCACTCTGACAGTCTCATTATCATTGACAACTTCAATGTCCTGCCAAAAGAGGATGCTTTCTTTAAGGAATTTATAAAATTGAACTGTAAGATACTGGTTACCAGTAGGTGTAATATTTCACAGTACGAGACGGTAAAGGTTTCTGAAATGGACGCAGATACAGAGCTTGTAGAACTGTTTTATAAGCATTGCCCTTCTGCAAAGGGTTCTGAAGATGTAGTAAAGGACATTATCCAGACGGTGGGCTGTCACACCCTTACTGTATGCCTGTCTGCATTATCCCTGACAGCCAGCGGCATGGAACCGGAAGAACTGCTTGCTGAACTGAGAACCTGTGGACTGAATATCGCCTCCGGGGAAGATGTGGAACTGTATAAAGATGATGATTTCACTGACGGACTGATGATCGAGCATTTACGAAAGCTCCTACAACTTGGCAAATTGTCCAATCAGCAATTGGACATTCTTCGCAATCTGTCTCTGCTACCGGTTGCCGGCATATTAAAGAACAGCTTCAAGAACTGGATGAGACTTGATAACCTTGCGGATGTAAACCACCTTATCAAATACGGATTTATCAACGAAGATACAGATAACAAGAAAATCAGCCTGCATCCACTATTACAGGAAGTAATTTCCATTGAAACCATACCAACCGTGACTGCCTGCCGGACTCTGCTTAATAGCCTCCACCTTATCTGCCTGGCACATGGCTTGGAACTTCGCAGACCGGAAAATATCATTGCTTCCCTTATCAGTGTATCAGAGCGCATTATAGTAGATGATGGTGCATATTTCTTACTGTTTTTACAGGATATGTTCCCATATCTGGACAAATACCTTGTATCGGATTACCTGCCGAAACTAACTGATAGAATCAGCTACCTTATGGAAGAATACAAGCTGGAATCTCCATGTGACAGGGCATTGCTACTGGATTATAAGGCAGAGTGTTTTCTGTTGAAAAAGGATTATGGAAATGCAGTTAAGAAGCGTGAAAAGGCAATCAACATCATGGAAAAGCTTCATACTAAAGATGCAGATATGCGAACTGCAAACCTGCTATCCAATCTGTACAACAACCTTTCCAACACTTATCTGCTGATGAAGCGCGGAAATGAGGCAGCCAATGCACTCCGTACAGCCTTTGATATCCGTATGGAATATGCACACTTGGGACTAACCGAATCCCATGATACCCTGCAGCAGATGATGAACCTTATCAATATACTGTTGCTGGCAAAGGATGTGGACAATGCCAAGATTGTATTGGAACAGTATGAATCATTAGTGCTGGAGCATCTGTCAGATACCTCTCTTGACTATGGTATCTGCAAGCTGAGCAAAGGCATCATTGATATGATGGAAGGAACGCCGGAATCGGCTGAGGTTAACTT
>JBJENA010000071.1:0-33759 GCA_051879955.1 Wujia sp. | reverse complement strand
GACTTTCTATTAAAACAATCGGCTCCTGCCTAATTGCTTTTCTATTTCCACAAATTATTTCATCAATTGGAACCTGCAGCAATTGGCTCAATGCATACAGATTGTCAACTGTAGGCATATTTAGACCGTTGCACCAGTTATATACAGTTTGTATACTTCCAAGATTTAAGTATTTTTTTATGTCTTTCGGAGTAATCCCACGCTTATCCATGATTCGGCGGAGATTGATTCCGGTTTCTCTAAGGTTGATTGTTGGGAACATAATATCTCTCCTTTCATACTAAAAATCTCTTGATAAAAATTTGAAAAGCTGCAAAAAAATGTTCCGGCTTGCAAAACAATTCAATTTTATCGTTTTCTTCTCAGTTCATACTTACTAACTCAATATAGTGCCAATCAAACTGCTGTGACCAGGTATCCTGATTCCGACTCAACCTCAGCTTTGTGAAAAAGAAGGCTCTTGAAAAGTTCCTAAATTAATCATCATTCGCTTCCTCCCAAAGTTTCTCTTTCATTTCCGGTATAAACTCAAGAAAGTCCAAAACCAATTTATCTACAGTACCACCACCAATATCTCCTGTATGGCTTTTCTTTCTTCCGTCACAATATGTAATATCCAGCCGATAACTACATCCATCACACACTCGGCATTCATATGCAGCATTCCAAGGCTTTAGGACATCAAGTAGTTTCTCATAGAATTCCTGAACTCTTTCTGTACTCATAATAACTTTTTCCTTATCCAGAACCTTGCGACTTTCTCTTGGATAAGCAAAATACTTTATTGTTCCATCCTTGAATATCTCAAATACCCATTGGGCTTCCACAATCGAATCCGGCTCATAAAATCCCCAATTAGACCAATACTTAAATCGCACCTTATTTATTGCATCTGTCCCAAGTCTGTCAACGCACCATTCGGTTTTGCAGTCCTTGCAAAATCGATCCGGCATAGCAAATCCATCAATTAATATGTCGCATCCACCTAACTTAATATTCCCTTTCTCCGCCTCTTCAAAAGCTTCATGTGAAGGATATCCATATATGATAGGAATTACATTTTCTGATTTACATTTTGGACATATGCACTTTCCCATTCAAACACCCCCACTATATTTTACCTTTCATGAGATATATTCCCAAAACAGCATTAAATACAACTGCAGAAAAAGTACTGAATCTTTCAAATAATCCAAATACTGCTTTCGGCAACAAGGATGTACCAATCGGGCCGATTAACATAGCCGCAAGGCAAAAAATTGCCCATATACTAAGCGATTTTATCGATTCTTTTTTCGCCCCGATTGCGATTAAGACCAAAGATGCCAGCGATAATACTACAACCAAAACTGTAACAACAAGATGCATAGCATTTTGTGGATTTGTTGCCGGGGCACCGCTTACCCATGGAAAAAGATTATATCCTACATTACATATCCATTCCATAGCAGTAAAAAAATAAACTCCTGTCTTTAATACTTTGGATTTGCATGTGGCAACGCTTACACATACCGCCATTATGGAAACTAATCCACATGGTCCAAATAAGGCATTTAGCTGATTTGCAAGCTCTGCAGATGGTGCGCCCTCTGCAGATAAATCACTGACAGCCATGCTCAACCAATCATAGCCCGGATACGCAAGCGGAGAAAATACCACCATCGCCGTATAGGATAACAAGCTTATGATTCCCAATATTCCAAGCTTTCGTAATTTTTCTTCTATCATGCTTTACCACTCCTCTTCCATCATCATTTTCAATCATCCATCTCCTTAACAAAAGCACAATTCCCACCAGCTGACCGGATTCTCGCACTCTCTGAAGAGGTTCATATTCGCTAATATTATATCATCCCAGATGCAGTCTTACTAGTAAAAAACGCCCAAACATTTCTGTCCGAGCGCTACTATCTCTACTTACTATACCTATCTGCAAATAAAGCCGCAGCTTTCGCCCTATTATCGCACTACCATCAGATGCTAATGCTGCAATAAATGAAATGTAATGCTCTTTTGTCATATCATGATTGATTTGTACATAATATTCATCTTCGATTCTATCCACGAGAATCTTATGATTCTCATCCGAACATTCTGCCAACTCCGGAACCAATTGAACTCCATGACAACTGGCAGCAAATTCTCCTGTGCTATGGATTACATTTGCAATAGGCTCAAGCAAAGAAATATTCGGATACCCTTTGGCTGTCTCCCATTTCGAAACGGTCTTATCTGAAACATTTAATTTTGTTGCCAATTCACTTTGAGTAAGATTCCTTGCTTTCATGTGCGGAAGATGGGGTGAGACCTTGAATCCATGGGCTCAAGGAGCCCTCCGCACAAAAATAAGGGGCTAAGCCTAAGGCTTAACCCCTTATTTTCGTGCGGAAGATGGGACTTGAACCCACACGATATTGCTACCACAGGCACCTGAAGCCTGCGCGTCTGCCAATTCCGCCACTTCCGCTCAATGCGCTTGCTTATCATATCATTTCTAAAACTAAATGTCAATTTGAAAATGATATTTTGCAAGCGCAAATCATTATTCTACATCTGTTACTGTTGCATCGGTCTCTGTCGCTTCCACAGGTACACCAAGCTCAAGAACATGGCTGATTACCTTGTCTGCAAGAGAATAGTAAATGATATCCTCAGATGAATACTGTTCCTCTAATTCCTTTTCGTCCTTGTATCCGTATCCATCCATAATCTTCTGCTTATATGCCTGTACTTCATCCTCTGTAACGGTAATGCCGGCATCCTTTGCTACTGCACAAATGACGATTTTTTCTTTCATGAAATCCTCAGCAAGATCAGATACATAATCACGGAAGCTTTCTTCATCTGCAAAACCATATGCTGCTGTTACATAATCCGCAAGAGAGTATCCATAGCTCTGTGCAGCCTGTTCTGTCTGCTCTACGGTACGGTCAATGAGCTTCTTCATCTCCTGTTCCGGATACTCCTTAAATGTAGTTGCCTCTACTAACAACTCCATAACAGCACTCTGATTTGCATTCTTATCGGAAGATTCATTGCTTTGGGCAAGATCCTCACGAACACTCTGCTCATATTCTGCAACGTTGGCTGCATCTGTATAAGAAGCAACAAATGCATCATTATATTCCGGCACCTGCGTGTCATTCTTGTAATTGATGGTAATTGCAAATACAGCTGCCTTGCCGTTGAGTTCCTCTCTGCCGTAATCCTCCGGGAATGTCACGTCGATATCGAAAGTCTCTCCAATCGAATGACCCACAATCTGCTCCTCAAAGCCGGGAATCATAGATCCGGAGCCAAGCACCAAATCATATCCTGCACCCTGGGAATTACCGCCTTCAAACTCAACACCGTCGATGCTTCCGACAAAATCGATATTTACATCATCACCATTGTCCACTTTTCCTTCTGTAATCTTGTTCTTTGTTGAATAAGATTGTAATAATGAATCAATCTCACTTTGAACATCGTCATCGGTAACCTCTGTCTTAGTCTGAACATATTCCAGCCCCTTATAATTCGGAAGCTCACAATATGAAGCATACTTATCGACCATCTTTGTCTGGTCAACGCCATCCACTTTCTTTCCGCAACCTGCAAGCAATGACATACCTACAGTCAAAGTCAGTATACAGCCAATCACTTTTCCCTTTTTCATAATTTCAGTTCCTTCCTATATCTTGTATTTTGAATACCTATCGGTTATACCATATTTTCAATAAAATGAAAAGATGAAAATTGCAAAAAAGCCCTATTTCCTTACGTTTTCACGATTTTTTCACATTTCCAGAATTTTGAAATCCCAAGATATAGTTTTATGTTCTAAAAAAAATACTAGATTTTGTGTTTTCGTAGTTTACAAACCCATATACTGGTGTTATAATACACAAGCACGTAAAGATTTAGACAAAATAATAAATAGATTCAAAGTAGTAAGGAGAAGGTTTCATGAAAGTTATTAAGCGTGATGGCCATACTGTGACATTTGACCGCAGTAAGATTGTTACCGCCATCAAAAAAGCAAATGCAGAGGTAGAAGCGTGCGAGAAGGTTTCTGATGAAAAGATTGAGGAGATTGTTCAAAGTATCGAACAGAAAAATCGTCAGCGTATGCTTGTAGAAGATATCCAGGATATCATCGAGCAAAAGCTCATGGATGACAAAAAATTTGTATTGGCAAAGACCTATATCATCTATCGTTATTCTCGCGAATTGATTCGTAAGGCAAATACAACCGACGATTCCATCCTGAGCCTGATTAAAAATAGAAACAAGGATGTCATGGAAGAAAATTCCAACAAGAATGCAACGGTTGCTTCCACACAGCGTGATTTGATTGCCGGTGAGGTATCCAAGGATTTGACCCGTCGTCTTCTGCTTCCGGAAAAGATTTCAAAAGCACATGATGAGGGTGTATTGCATTTCCACGATTCCGACTATTTCTTACAGCCAATTTTTAACTGCTGTCTGATCAATATCGGGGATATGCTCGACAACGGAACCGTCATGAACGGAAAGCTCATCGAATCACCAAAGAGCTTCCAGGTTGCATGTACCATTGTAACACAGATTATCGCTTCTGTTGCATCCAGCCAATATGGTGGTCAGTCTGTAGATGTACGCCATTTGGGTAAATATCTGCGCAAGAGCTACAACAAATATAAATCCAGACTGGTCGAAGAATTTGGTGAAACCATTGAGGATACCATCCTCGAGAAAATGGCTCGTGAACGTCTGCAGGATGAGCTTCGCTCCGGTGTACAGACTATCCAATATCAGATTAATACTCTGATGACAACAAATGGTCAGTCCCCATTTGTAACCTTGTTCCTGAATCTGGATGCAAAGGATGAATACATCGAAGAAAATGCAGCGATTATCGAAGAAATTTTACGTCAGCGTCTCGAAGGTATCAAAAATGAGAAGGGTGTTTATGTAACCCCTGCTTTCCCGAAACTGATTTATGTGCTTGATGAACACAACTGCCTCAAGGGTGGTAAATATGATTATATTACCAAACTTGCTGTCAAGTGTTCTGCAAAGCGTTTGTATCCGGATTATATCTCTGCAAAGAAGATGCGTGAGAATTATGAGGGCAATGTATTCTCTTGTATGGGATGTCGTTCTTTCCTCTCTCCATGGAAGGATGAAGAAGGAAACTATAAATGGGAAGGTCGTTTCAACCAGGGCGTTGTATCTCTGAATCTTCCTCAAATTGGTATTATTGCAAAGGGTGACGAGGAGAAGTTCTGGAGCTTGTTGGATGAGCGTCTGGATCTTTGCTATGAAGCTTTGATGTGCCGTCACAGAGCCCTGCAGGGTATCACATCGGATGTCAGTCCAATCCATTGGCAATATGGTGCCATTGCACGTTTAAAGAAAGGTGAGCGTATCGATCCATTGTTATTCAATGGCTACTCTACTATCTCACTTGGATATATCGGTTTGTATGAGGTTACCAAGCTGATGACCGGAAAGAGTCATACCGACCCTGACGGAGAGGTATTTGCAATGAAGGTTATGAAGCGCCTTCGTGCAGCCTGTGACCAGTGGAAAGCACAGACAGGTCTTGGTTTTGGTCTGTATGGCACACCTGCCGAATCACTTTGCTACCGTTTTGCAAGAATTGATCAGGAGCGTTTTGGAACCATCAAAGATGTTACAGACAAGGGTTACTATACAAACTCTTATCATGTAGATGTTCGTGAGACGATTGATGCATTTAGTAAATTCCGTTTTGAAAGTCAATTCCAGACGATTTCATCCGGTGGAGCAATCTCCTATGTAGAGATTCCAAATATGCGTCACAACTTAGAAGCGCTCGAGGAAGTGGTTCGTTTCATCTATGACAATATTCAGTATGCGGAGTTCAATACCAAGTCTGATTATTGCCACGTATGTGATTACGACGGTGAAATCATAATCAATGACGACAACGAATGGGAATGTCCACAGTGTGGCAACAAGGATCATTCCAAGATGAATGTAACCCGTCGTACCTGTGGTTATCTCGGCGAGAACTTCTGGAATGTCGGAAAAACAAAAGAAATCAAATCAAGAGTATTGCATCTGTAATTTGTACAGTTTCAAACGTAACAAACAGGTTGCTGTAGCTACAGCAACCTGTTTTCATATAGGAGGTCACTATGAACTACGCAGATATCAAGCCGATTGACGTTGCAAATGGTCCCGGTGTTCGAGTATCCATTTTTGTTTCCGGATGCACCCATCACTGCGAAGGATGTTTTAACCCGGAGACCTGGGATTTCAACTACGGAAAGCCCTTTACAAACGTCGAAATAGAAGAAGTACTATCCGCGGTCTCGCCTTCCCATATCCGAGGACTATCCTTACTTGGCGGCGAACCGTTTGAATATGTGAATCAACAGGGATTACTTCCCCTGTTACGGAAATTCAAAGAAAAATTCCCACAAAAGGATGTCTGGTGTTATACCGGATACCGATTTGAGGAGGATATCCAGAATAAGATGATGCCGATGTGGGAGGAAACCAGAGAATTAATCAGCTATATCGATATTTTGGTTGATGGCGAATTTGAACAGGATAAAAAAGATCTTGGACTTCGGTTTCGTGGTTCTTCCAACCAAAGAATCATCGATGTCCAAAAATCACTGGAGACAAATGAAACCATTCTTTGGTCAGAACCAAACAGAATCTAACAGGGAGGAACCCAAATGGAAATCAAAATCAAGTATTTCTCAAGTGACATAGATAAAATCACAAAAATTGATAAGGGTGATTGGATTGACCTTCGCGCCTGCGAAGATGTTACTATGAAAGCAGGGGAATTTAAGCTCATCCCTCTTGGCATTGGCATGATTCTGCCGGAAGGATACGAAGCTCACATCGTACCTAGAAGCAGCACTTTTAAAAACTTTGGTATTATCCAGACTAACCACTGCGGTATCATTGATAATTCGTACTCCGGCGATGAAGACATGTGGAGAATGCCTGTCTATGCACTTCGTGATACAGAAATAAAAAAGAATGAACGAATCTGCCAATTTCGTATCATGGAAAAAATGCCCGAAGTAACCTTTACCGAGGTGGACCATCTCAACGACAAGTCCCGCGGTGGTTTCGGTTCAACCGGAAAATAAGAAGCAATCATCATTGCTTCTTATTTATGATACTATCATATACGCTCATGCTCACGCTATCTGGATAGGCGAATTTGTCATCAATCTCTTCCTGCCAGGTAGCCAGGGTTTGTGCCAGACGTTCCTGTACTGCGTTTTGATAGAGTGTTACTTTTCTTTCTTTGGTCTTGACCGGGTCCGTCAAAGCAATCATCTGGAAAACATGATATCCATATTCACTCTCTACCACCGTACTATATTGCTCATTTTCCATGGAATAAAGCAAATCATAGATTTCCTGACCATAAGTTTCCAAGATATCTGTACTGGACAGACTCTGTGTCTTTGCCTGCGAGAGCTGATAATACTCTGCCAGCTTTTCGATATTTTGCGCATCTTTATCCTCGTCTAAGGATGCAGTTGCCAATGTACTGCAGGCCTGTAATGCATTCTCATACTGCTGCTTACGTTCTTCCTCTGTATATGGGGTAATCACACCATCCTCCGAAAGACTGTAGCATGCAAAATACATATCATAAAATGTGGTGACTCTGGCTTCCTCATCAGATATTTCCAGCTTTTCATCACCCAAAACCTCCGATTCGACCTTATTGGCAATCACATTTTCCCTAAGAACCTTCTCCGCCTTTTCCAATGTAATTTCCTTGTCAAGCATCTGCTGGTCCGTGAGTCCTTCGCAAAAAGCCTTCGCCTTTTCCTTAATTTCCTGTTCCTCCTCGTCCGAAAGTGTGATTCCATAATCATCACTATGTGCACACAGAGTTTTCACTCTGACAATGGCTTCTATGACCTCCTGACGAGTCAGATTCTCCATACTTACGGTTGAACCGCCATCCTCCGGAAGTGCCACCTGCCACACATCTGCTCCATACTGCATCTCATAACGTTCTCTTACCGTTTCGATATAAATGCACAGCTCACCCTTTGTCACAAGCTCATTTCCATATCGAAATACCAACGTTCCATCACTCTTTTGCATTTCCTGTAATTCTTTCTCCGTCCCACATGCTACAAGGCAAGTCGCAACACACAGTGCAAAAAGCAACATTATGATTTTTGATTTTATCTTATGATTCTTTGCCATAAGCTCCTCCAACTAAAATAGTGTGCGAATATCGTCCAAAACACTCTCACAGACATGAATCAGCTCTTCCTCAATGGTCTTTGCCACACGAATACTGAAATATGTCTGCTTTGCAGCAACCAGCTTTAATTTTCCCTTATATTTCTTCAGCAATGGTTTAATACGTTCTGTCTGAACCGGTGCACTCGAAAGCATCACAAACCTTACTTCATCCATCACATATTTGATATCTGTCACATACAGACTATGCGCATAGGCTTTAAGGTAAGCTACATCCAACAGACGGAAGAAGCATTTATCCGGCTCTCCAAAGCGATCTCGTACCTCTTCGAGAATCTCATCATTGTCCTCCCGGCTCTCTGACTTTGAAATCCGTTTATACAAATCCAGCTTTACATATTCATTCTTTACATAGGAATCCGGTATATACGCATTTAACGGCAAATCCACATTTGTAATAAAATCTTCCTGCAATGTTTCGCCTGACAATCTCCGAATCGCATCATTGAGCATCTGGCAATATAGGTCGTATCCCACTGCCTCGATGTTACCGGATTGCTCCTGTCCCAACAGATTTCCGGCTCCTCGGATTTCAAGGTCCTTCATAGCAATCTTATACCCGGAACCAAGATCTGTAAACTCCCGAATGGCTTTTAGTCGTTTTTCTGCCACTTCTTTTATCATTTTGTCCCGTTTATACAGTAAAAATGCATACGCACTGCGATTCGATCTTCCCACTCGTCCACGAAGCTGATACAGCTGCGAAAGCCCAAATCGGTCTGCATCGTGGATGATAATGGTATTGACATTTGGAATATCCAGACCCGTTTCTATAATTGTGGTGGAAACCAATACATCAATCTCGCCGTGTATAAAGTCCCGCATAATCTCTTCGAGCTGCCGTTCGGGCATTTTTCCATGCGCATACTCCACTCTTGCATCCGGCAGTACCTGACGAAGCCGGGCTGCGATATCCGCAATGGTTTCAACGCGGTTATACACATAATATACCTGACCATTTCGAGTCAACTCGCGGTTAATCGCTTCCTTCACAAACTCCAAATCATACTCCATGATATAGGTCTGAATCGGTAAACGATCCACCGGTGGTTCTTCTAATAAGCTGATATCCCGAAGCCCTACCAGACTCATGTGAAGGGTTCTTGGAATTGGAGTCGCTGTCAGAGTAAGCACATCCACATTGTTTTTCATCTGCTTAATCTGTTCTTTGTGCTTGACTCCAAACCGCTGTTCCTCATCGATAATCAAAAGTCCCAAACTCTTGAACGCAACATCCTTGGACAAGAGTCTGTGTGTGCCAATGACAATATCCACCCTGCCGGTTTTGAGCTCTTCGATCGTTTGTTTTATCTGCTTTGGCGTACAGAATCTGGAAAGCATTCGAATCTCAACCGGATAATTCTTCATACGCTCCACAAAGGTGTTATAATGCTGTTCTGCCAAAATCGTTGTCGGCACCAGATAAGCTACCTGACGATTATCCTGCACTGCCTTAAATGCAGCTCGAATGGCAACCTCTGTCTTGCCAAATCCTACATCCCCACAGACCAGACGATCCATAATCTTGCCACTTTCCATGTCATGCTTTGTATCATCGATGGCCTTTTGCTGATCCAGGGTTTCCTCATAAGGGAATAATTCTTCAAACTCTCTCTGCCAGATGGTATCCGGAGAATATTGAAATCCTTCCTGACTGGAACGGACTGCGTATAATTCTACCAGCTCTTTTGCAATATCCTCTACATGTCCACGCACTCTGGTACGAACCTTTTCCCATTCCGGTCCGCCCAGACGATTGAGCTTTGGTTTTGCAGCATCTTTTCCGGATAGCTTTCCGATCTTATCGAGCTGTTCAACCGGAATAAACAGCTTACTTCCCTTGGCATATTCGATACTGATATAGTCCTTCATGCGCCCATCGGTCTCAACCTTATCGATACCCCGATAGATTCCGACACCGTGATTTTGATGCACGACATAATCCCCAACGGACAAATCAGAAAATCCGGCAATCTTTTCTCCTGAATATTTCGGCTTTTTCTTTTTGGATTTTAGTTCCTTTGCCGTAAAGATGTCTCCCTCTGCGATAACCAGAAGATGACATTGTGGTATCTCAAATCCAGTCTCCATGCGCCCTACTGAAACACGCACTTCTCCCTCAAGCAGTGGATTTTCACGATTCTCTGTAAAATACGCCGGAATATCATAGTCCTGCAGGTTCGAGGCAATGCGCTTTCCTCTGGTAGCTGACGGAGATAAAATCACGATTCGATACTTATTTTTCTTGTATCGCAAAATATCCTTCATCAGCTCCTCAAAGCTGTTTTGATAGCTTGCAAGTCCCTTTGCTGTAATCGTGAAAGACGCCTGTTCCTTCCATGCCAACTGCTTTTTATACAACTCAGATATTAACAGTGGTGTCTTTGTCATCAGCTTTGCCATAATCTCTCGGCAATCGTAAAGGACATCCGCCTGTGTAGGCAATACATATCCCCCCTCGAGACGACCTTCCATGGACATCCGAAATTCTGTCGCATAGACGTCTGCCTTTTTTGCCACACGTTCCGGATCATCGATAAAGATATCCGTATGCGCAGGAAAATAATCCATGAAAGATACGGTTTCTTCATAGAAATACTGCACCATGCTATCTACACCCATCGTGGAGTTAAACTCTTTTAACTCCTCCATAACGGATGCTACCATTTTGTTTAAGCGGGCATACTGTTCTGTACGAAACTGTTCTTTCAAGGTCTTTGCCTGTGCTTTATGTTCCTTTTCAATCAATGTGATTCCACGATGGATTCTCTCATCATCCAGAATCATCTCACTGGCAGGATACACCACAAATTCTTCGACGTGTTCGATCGACCTTTGACTTTCGACATCAAAGCTTCGGATACTGTCAATATCATCATCCCACAATTCAACACGATAAGGACACTCTTCTGTCAGAGAGAAGATATCAATAATTCCTCCTCTGACAGAAAACTGTCCTGGTGTTTCTACTATCGATGTTTTTTCATATCCGAGTGTTGTAAGCTTACGCGAGAATGTTTCCGGATTCAATTTTCCGCCCACTTGCAGGGTGATGATATTGTCCTGCATATAGGAAAGCGGTGGAATCTTATCCATCAAACCTTCGATACTCACTACCACCACACAGGGTTTATCCTGTGCGATACGCTTACTGATTTCAAGTCGCTGCTGCACTGTATTGTTGCTGTGGATATCCGCGTAATAAAACAATGCATCCTTTGCAGGATAATAATAGGTTTGTCGATTGTAGAACCGATAATCTTCAACGATTTCTCTTGCGCGGCGTTCCTCGTAAGTGACAATCAGTTTGAATCGGTCCTGCGATGACAAACCTTCCATCAATAGCGGTGTAATTCTTTTATCCATGCCCCAAACATGTGTCACACCCTTTTCGTGCTTCACATGCTGTTGCAGCTGTTGAAATTCCGGATTTTCCTGAAATGCCAGTGTTAATGCTTTCATTTCTATCCCTTCAATCAATTATATTGGTTCATTGCATGTGCAACGTCATGTTCCATCATATCGACCACTGCCTCCGCAGCCTTTTTTGTGGCCTCGCGAATCAATGGCTGTTCTTCTCTCGTAAATCTCCCCAGCACATAATCAGCCAGGTCCATACGCGATGGTTTTTCTCCTATTCCCACACGAATACGGGAAAACTCCTGCGTACCCAGATGGGCAATAATATTCTTGATTCCATTGTGTCCACCGGCACTTCCTTTTGCACGAATGCGCAGTTTTCCGACATCCAGACTAATATCATCATAGATGACAATCAAATCTTCCAGGTCACATTTGTAATAATCCATCAAAGCCCTTACGCTCTCACCACTCAGGTTCATATACGTCTGTGGCATAGCAAGTACAACCTTATGACCTTCTATTACGCCTGTTCCTATCACTGCCTTATGTTTCTTCACATCTACCGGTATTCCATAACGGTCACTCAATTCATATATCACAGAAAACCCCACATTATGTCTCGTACCTTCGTACTGCTTTGTAGGGTTCCCTAATCCAACGATAATCTTCATATCGATTCCTAATCCTCTCGATTACACATAATCTGCTCTGCGTCCTCAAGCTGGTCAATGGTATTTACACCACGAATCTCATCACAGGCATCACCGGTCAGAGCAAGCGCGGATACCTTCAAGCCAATCTTCTTAATCAGCGCAATCGTATCTGTCAGATAATATTCTCCTGCTGCATTTTCGTTGCTAAGCAAATCCAGACTTGCAGACAATGCCTCAGAATTGAATATATACATACCGGAATTAACCTCCTTGCATGCACGCTCCTCTTCTGTCGCATCCTTATGCTCTACAATCTTCTCAAAATTTCCTGCAGCGTCACGGATAATCCTTCCATATCCGGTTGCATCCTCTAAGATAGCAGAAAGCACTGTCACACCATTGGCCTCTTTTCTATGCTTATCTACCAATTCCTGCAAGGTCTTTCCGGTAATCAATGGCGTATCACCGCAAAGCACAATGGTATCTCCCTGTGTACCGATAAAGTTCTTTGCGCACTTTACCGCATGTCCGGTTCCAAGCTGTTCTCTTTGCTCAGCGAAATCGACGACATCATAAATCGCTTTTTTCACTTCATTGCCCTTGTATCCAACGATGACACATACATCCATGGCTCCAGCTTCTTTGGCAGCCTTAATCACATAATGTATCATCGGCTGACCCAGACACTTGTGAATGACCTTAGGTAAATCTGAATTCATACGTGTTCCTTTTCCCGCCGCCAAAATAACTGCATTTAACTTACTCATTTTTTTCCCCTTTTCTGAGATAATCCTGCCTGCTTACCAATCAAAAATACTGCTTTGATACTGTTCCAGGCGCTCTCTTGCCTCGTCTAAATCCGTGGTTTCATAAATATGCATTTCCTGTTCAATCGGCGCCTCCACACCGAATGTATACAGATAATTTTCATTCTCAAAAACTTTATAATAAATAGGGTTGTCTGCAGTACAGGACTTCGTCTTTCCTGCCATCGTCTTTGCCCCATCCTCGGTCAGTGTCAATGTTACATAATACACATACTCACCGTCCAGCTTCGTCTGTGGTACGGGCTTATGCTCATCGCCATAGGTCAG
The DNA here is from genome assembly GCA_051879955.1 of Wujia sp. Taxonomy (GTDB): domain Bacteria; phylum Bacillota; class Clostridia; order Lachnospirales; family Lachnospiraceae; genus Coprococcus_C. The sequence goes on along the minus strand of JBJENA010000071.1, from coordinate 20,384 downwards.
GCTGATTTTTTCAATCTCGTTGCGCCCTATCAGATCTTTCTCCTGCATATCCGTGATATGAATTCCCTTTTTTGATTCTCGTTTTGCACCTTTTCTCTGAATCTCGGTCACTTCATTTTTGTATGCAAACAGACTATCTCTTGCCAATTCCTGCACGTAATCATACAATTTCAGAAAGCTTCGATTGGAAATTGCAATTCCTCCGGATACATGCTCTCCCTGTGTCGTATAAATCGTGATAACCTTGCGTTCTCCTTCTTTGATATCACGATTTCCTACATTGTTACGCATATGAAGAAAATCCTCCTGCGTAATAATCTCCTGGATCTTCGCAATCTCCTCCGATGAAAAATGCAACGTTTTAGTCGGACAAAGATCATCGCCTAACCATTTTTCAAATTCATCCGCATAGCAATCCACTCTGCCATCCTGATGAATCTTCAGGTTAATTTGAAAACGTTCATAGTCTTCCACAACATCGCCAACCGGTGCAGTCGAAATCTTCAGAAATACACCTGAGCTAAGCTTCTCCGGTTTCTTGCCACAGGCTGTAAACAACAGCATGCAAAAACCAAGCAATATAATCCATTTATTTCTTTTCCATCTCAAACCAAACACCTCAAAACAATGTCTCATATAACCATTTTACCATAAATTTACAAGCTTTTCTATATCAATTTACCTTATTCGGAAAGTCTCAGACTAAGCTCATACTGGAAGGAATCCAGATTATTATTTTGCAATTCGATTGCCTGCGCAAGATCGTAATCCACCAGCAAATCATTCTTTATCGCCACGATACGATTGGTACGCTGCTGACGCAAAATCTCAATCGCATATGCCCCCATCAAAGACCCATACATACGATCCTTTGCAGTTGGCTGTCCACCTCTTTGAATATATCCAAGCACAGAAACACGCGACTCGATACCGGTCTTTTCCTGAATCATCTGCGCAAGCTCCGGTGCATCAATCACACCCTCAGCCACAACGACCAGATAGCTGTTTCTTCCGTCTGTATGACGCTGTTTCAATGCATCTATAATCGTGTCGAAATTGCCTTCCCATTTCTCCGGCAATACAATCGCATCTGCGGATGTAGCCATACCCGCCCAAAGCGCAATATACCCTCTTTTTCTACCCATTACCTCGACGACACTGCATCGACCATGTGACACGGCTGAATCACGTATGCGATCAATTGCCTCCATCGCCGTGTTTGCTGCAGTATCAAATCCTAATGTATATTCTGTACAAGCTACATCTCGATCAATGGTTCCCGGAATACATACGATATTGATACCTTCCTCCTGGAAACAAATGGCTCCACGCAAGGTTCCGTCTCCTCCGATTGCAACAACCGCATCTACCTGATTATCCCTCAGATTCTGTGCTGCCTGCTTGCGATATTGTGCATGCATAAAGCGCTCACTACGGCTGGTAAATAAAATCGTACCACCCTGGTTATTGATATTTCGAACTTCCTCCAAACCCAAAGGAATGGTCTCCCAATCAATCAGACCTTCATATCCACGCAAAACACCAACCACTTCAATTCCAAGATTCACAGCACTAAATACCACTGCACGAACCGCGGAATTCATTCCCGGTGCATCACCGCCACTTGTCAAAACTGCAATTTTTTTTATTTTTTCCATATCTTTTCTCCTCATATATTAATCCGTTATCTCCATGGTTCTTCGCACCCGTTTCGTACAATAAAAGAATGCAGGCACCAGGAACAAATCAGCCATCAACCATGCAAGCGGGCTTGAAAAGCATGCTCCCACAAATCCAAAGGCAGGAACCAAAACCAATCCGGCTACGCCTCTTGCAATCATTTCCAGCACACCGGCTAAAATTGCAAAGGTAGAAAATCCCATACCCTGGATCGTAAAGCGAACCGTATTTACCAAAGTAAGCAAGCAGAAGAAATACGACACAATGCGCAAAAACTGTGCACACAACTTCATGATTTCCTGATTCTCCTCATCCAAAAACAATCTTGCAAGCGATCCACCAAAGAAGTGGGAAATAAGCAGCATCACAACTGAAACAATGCAACCCAGGAAAATCGCTGCACCCAATCCCTTTCCAACACGGTCGATTTTTTTTGCTCCGATATTTTGTCCTGCATATGGTGCCATAGACTGTCCCAATGCATCAAGTGGGCACATCAAAAATCCATTGATACGTCCGGCTGCTGTCATACTTGCAACATAGATATATCCAAGATTATTGACGGACGATTGCAAAATTACAGAACCGATTCCCGTAATCGAATATTGAAGTCCCATCGGAATACCGATTCCAAATAAGGTCTTCATCGCCTTGATATCCATCTGCATATCACCCTTTTGCATCTTCAAAATTGCAAATTTCTTTTTCATATAGATGACGCAAATGACTCCTGATACCCCCTGCGATATTACAGTCGCAAGTGCTGCACCCTCTACATTCATGTGCAAACCTACAATCAGTAAAAAATCAAGTCCAATATTCATGACTGACGAAATGGCGAGAAACAAAATCGGTGATTTACTATCTCCCAATGCACGTATAATCGACGCTGTCATATTGTAAAGCATCGTACATGGAATTCCGGCAAACAAGATAAAAATATAGATAAATGCATATCGGTAAATATTGTCCGGTGTATTCATCAAATTTAATATCTGCTTGCAAAATACCAGCATTAACAAGGTAAAAGCCCCACCTAAAATAACACACAGCCAAATGCTGTTTGCCACCATTTTTCTAAGTCCCTTCTCATCCTTTGCGCCAAATCTCTGTGCAACCGGTACAGCAAATCCGCTGCACACACCAATACAAAATCCAATGGTGATAAAGGACAGACTTCCCGTCGATCCAACGCCCGCAAACGGTTCTACACCCAGATATTTCCCGACAATCATTGTGTCAATCAAGGTGTAACACTGTTGAAGCAACAGTCCCAAAAACATAGGAAATGCAAATCCTAAAATCAGCTTCATTGGAGAACCCACTGTCAAATCTTTTGTTGCGCTCTTTGTCTCTTCCATAGCTATCTCCTATTTCGTCTTTTGATATGCCTCTTCTATATATTGATAATAATTGTTCTCATTCACGGCATCTGCAAACTTACATTTATTCTTAACGTCCATCTGCATTTGCTCTACATAAGCATCATTTACAGGGGAACCATCCATACTCTGTGCTTTTTTTGAGTTTGCATTATACTGTACACGATCTGTGATAAAACTTCTGTCATTAAAAATCACAAGTCCTTCAGAATCAGACAAGATATCTCTTCCTACCATCATACGGGAATCATATTCTAATCCCAACAGATTCGAGACGGTTGGTAATATATCCGGACTATAACAATATTTATCGACATAAACCGGCTGTTCCATGGATGCAGACCAGATTATCAGTTTATTCTGATACCATCCAAAGGTATTATCCAGAGATTCCCCTGCAAGCTCGTCCACAACGTCTTTGTTATCATAAGGCACATGATCCGCGGTAAGCACAATCAATGTTTTCTCTGCAATCCCTGATGTTTCCAGTTTTTGTATCAAAGTTTCAAGTGCCAATTCCAATTCATACTGACATGCAATATATGCCTTTGTTGTGTCTGAATATGGCAGATTTTCGACTAAATCCTCATGGCGCTTCGCCATGGCATTTCCTCCGAAGTTATACATCACATGTCCACTGACCGTCAGGTAATATGTATAAAAAGGAGTCTCCTTCGCATAGTCATCAAAGGTATCCTCTATCATCTTTTGATCCGATTGTGGCCAAAGCGTATTTCCTGCTTCTCCTTTTTCGTAGGAAAGACCATTTCCCATGCCCTTCCAATCCAGTCCCATATTCGGGTGGGAAATATTCCGGTCATAATATGTATAATCGTTATTGTGATATCCCTTCGTTGTATATCCAAGTCTTCCGAGCTGCTTTGGCAACGTAAAATACATATTATTTCCATGACTGCCTGCACGCGCCATGCTGAGATATCCACCATTTTTCGGCATCATGCCAGTCAAATCCGCATACTCGCCTCCCAAGGTTGATCCATACCAAAGCGGTGTATAATAGTTGTCAAAGACGAAGCCTTCGTAGCACATTTTATAAAGCATCGGCGTACGTGTCTGATTGATGCAAAAGCCGGAAAATCCCTCCGCAACAATAAAAATAACATTGTAGCCCTCAAACATACCTGTATATTCATTTTTTCTGGTCGGTGGTGTTGATGCTACATATTCATGCAATGTTCGGATACTTTCATTGCTTTCTGTCTGTGCAAGCACCTCCATATCTAAATCCAGCACATTCGGTGAGGTATCCACGACATCTTCCTGCAGTTGTTCCTGCGTTGTGGGATCCTCCTTGTCCGCCCTGTACTGCTCTGCATCCGTTTCCGTATGTTTTGAAGAATTGTCATCCTGTACAAACGCTGCCACGGTATTGTCCGATTCATCTTCGATATGAACGACCTCAAATCCAATTTCGGTCTTTGAAACGCCGAATCTTTCCTTCAACGAATGCTTAATGTCCAGATATAGAGATTCCGTCACGCCCAGCTTTTCGACTGACATATCTACAGATGTATATTCCCGATATACCTCATAGGCACTGTAAATCCCCTCATCCGCATTCATCATGCACAAAACCAGAATGAACAAGCTACAGGCTGACGTAAATTGTAAGCTATAACTGACAATGCCATGACGTTCAAAAAGCAAAAAGCTTTTTCCTTTTATGCAAAACCAGGTTATAGGAACAAGACACAACAACAGCCTCCACCACTCTCTGCGAACTGCATTCCAGATTACATCTGTAAAATCAAACATCTGGTTTGTCACTCCTGCCGTTCCCATCAAGGACAAATATGTATCAAACACTCCACTATATAGAATCTGCGCTACAAAATATACAGACACGAATCCGGTTAAAATGCCAGTTGCAATTTTTTGCAGTTTCTCCGGTAGCAGGCTGGAAAGACTTCCAAAAATCAATCCATATAAAAGCGCAAATGCAAATTTTATATTCAGATTCTCGGCACCTGAAAAACGCACACAATGAAACAATACCTCCAAATAAGCAAACAATACGATGAAGTACGCTTCCGTAGTACGCAAAAAATTCCAATTGATTTTCTTTAATCCTTCCATTTTTCTCATCTTTCCCGAAACAAACGGACTGTCATCAAGGTCTTTACCTTTATAACAGCCCGTTTGTTATATGATACCAATTAATATGTATACCTGTTAATCTAACTGCGCCTTAATAGCTTCCAAAAGCTCCCCATACTCTTCATATGCCGGATATTGAGGATAATCTGCCTTGATCTTGTCTGTACTCTTGAACAAAAATCCTGCCTTACTAGCCTGTATCATCCCTAAATCATTGTAGCTATCACCACTCGCAATCGTATCATATCCAATCGACTGCAACGCCTTTACAGTTGTCAGTTTTGACTTGTCACAACGCATCTTAAATCCGGTAATCTCTCCATCATCAGCGACCACAAGGGAATTACAGAAAATCGTTGGCCAGCCAAGCTTCTTCATCAATGGTGTTGCAAACTGTGAAAATGTATCGCTCAGAATAATCACCTGTGTCAGGCTGCGAAGTTCATCCAAAAACTCCTTTGCACCCGGAAGTGGATCAATGGTTGCGATCGTATCCTGAATCTCCTTCAATCCAAGACCGTGTTCCTTCAAAATCCCAATTCTGTAATTCATCAGCTTATCATAATCCGGTTCATCTCTTGTTGTCTTTTCCAATTCAGGAATGCCTGTTGCCTTTGCAAATGCAATCCAGATTTCCGGAACCAAAACACCTTCCAAATCTAAGCATACAATATTCATCATCGTTCCTCCTAAGTTCTCTTGTTTACTCTGTTTCCTAACATATATCAATTTACGCAAATATGCAACTATTATTGTATCAAAATATAAGGATTTTTTTCCGGATCCAACATTTTCAGATATTCCAGCACCTTTTCCTGTGATGTGGATACGCATCCAAGTGTCACGCCGGAACCGATATGAAAGAAAATCGCGGATCCTCTTCCCTTCTCCACAGGATTCATATTGAAATTAATTACAAATCCGTATTTATAGGAATTATAGTAATCAATCATATGTTCTGCGCTGTTCCAGGACTTTTGTCCCTCGGTCAATTCCACCCTTTGATTGTAATAATCGGATTCGGGATCGTCTACCCAATAGGTCGCATCTGTCACCTGAAAGCAATCCAGCTTTGTCTGTGGCTTTTCATCGATATAAAATGCCTGCCCAACCGGAAAGACACCTGCAGGTGTCATCTTACTTCCCTCATACGAAGTATCGCTGACTCCATTTGCACCCACATACCCGCTTGCATAAACTCCTGTATCCTTCCACAAGCCTTTTTCATCACATGTATACAATGCGATATCTGCCGCAGAATCGTGTGATGTCACCATCATAAGCTGGGTACATCCAACTTTCTTTAGCGAATCAAAGCTTACCATTCTTCTGGATAATGCGCTATACAGCTCCTCCGGCTGTTCCTCCGGCAACACAGTCTGTATCTTGACTTCCTCTGTCGTAATCGGTTCTGTGGTTTCCTGGTCTTTCTTCTCTTCCATTTGTATTTCCGGCACAATCTCCTTCAATACCTCTGTCGTCTCCGTATCAACTTTTTTTCTTTGAGAGCGGTTCACATTGACAACGATAAGTCCAATTGTCAAGCCAATCAGCAAACCGCACAACAGCGAAATCATAACTCTGACTTTTCTCATAGATTACTCCTTTTCCTATTTCAATGTAATCTCAATATGCGGGTTCTTGGTCCCATCCAAAAGTCCCAACAGCTTTGTCATATCTGAACCTGAAATATCGATACAACCTGCCGTCTGTGAAATATTGTTATTATTTCCACAGATGGTAATAACAGATCCCATTCCCGGTACCACATTATCTGATGTATGACCATTTCCATTGTGTTCAATAAAGATAATCGCATTGAGCTTTCCCTTGACAATATTGCTTCCGACCGGATCCACACTGATTTCGTCCTGTACATTGTCCATGTCAATCATTGTGTTGTAGAGCGTACTATCCGTATCGTCAACAATTGCAAGAGAGGAATTTGCCTGAATGTATTCCATGTTGTTACCCGGGTCAACCGTACTCATTACAAATCCAAGCTTGAAGGTTCCAAGCGGTGTGACCCCTTTTCCTTCTCCGTAATTGCTACCAATTCCGTTTCTTCCCACTACACAGCTGGTTGAATATACGGATGTCCAACCACCTTTTTCCCAGTTCATAAGGGAAAGGCTTCCCATTGTTGCACCCGGCGCAGCACTCACTACAATCTTTTGATCATAATCGCAGTCATTATATCCTTCCGAAACCACAAGCTCAATCGAGGTGCCGGGAGACACCATGGAATTTGGTTGCGGATTATGGCTGATGACATAATCGAAATCAACCTCCTGATTTGGCTGACTTGTAATTGTCACTACAAATCCCATAGATTCAAGCTTATTTTTCGCCTCATTCACATTCATCTTCGTGCAGTCCGGAACCTTTACTTCCGATGCTTGAGTGCCTTGTTCCTGTTCGGTAGTTGCACTTGTAGTTTCCTCCTTTTGCGACTGTTCTGTCTGAGTCTTTGACGCCTCCTGTTTTTCTTTATTCATGCCTGGTCGTATCAACAAGAAGTAAATACAGATTGCAGCACATAATATTAATGTTATGACAATCGGAATCAAAAATTGCAATACCATCTGATTTTTTTGATTTTCCTGACTTACGTGTTTCGTCTGTTGCGAATTAATTTTTTGTGTTTTCGAATTCCGGCGAGACACGGTTGGCTGTTGCGATTGTCTTTGCGGTTGATGATATACCGGCTGTTGCATCTGTGGCTGCTGTGGATATGGATTTGCTCCCTGCATACTCGGTTGTTGTGGATATGGATTCATATTCACCATATTTGGTTGCTGCAGATACGGATTCGCATTTGACATACTCGGTTGCTGTGAATACGGATTCGCATTTGATATACTTGGTTGTTGTGGTGCTACATCCGAATTCAGGATTGTGGTATTTTCCTCTAACACCTCCACAATCATCGAAAACTCTTCAGAAGCTTCCAAAGCCGACTGATATCGAAGTGCCGGATTCGCATTTGAGGCTTTGTCAATCATCTCCTCTAACACAACACTGACACCCTGTTTTGGAAGCAAAGACTTCATCATCATACCAAGCGCATAGATATCTGTGAGCGGGCTGTAGGAACTGCCCTCCTGCAATTCCGGTGCCAACATACATGGAAGATTTCCCAAAGGTGTTGTTCTTGGTTCTCCCATACCCAGCAATCGAAATCTTCCGTTTCCAAGCATCAAAACATTGCCAGGTTTGATATCACCATGCACACTTCCCTGTTGATGCAAAGCAGCCAGCGCATCGGCAATCTGGTTACCCATTTTGGCAATCTCAACCTCCGTCAGGCTCTGTTGCATCATATATTGTTCCATAGTCATAGGATAATTCAAAACAATATCCTCCCTATTTTCATATTTTCTCATTTCATCAAAAACAGTATAAAATCAGCAAAATGCCGAATATATTTTATCACTTTTCTTCTTACAATGCCAGCCTGTCCCAGTGGTTATTTCTTACAAACAGGCACACAAAACGTACAATCAAAAAACGGGACTATGCATCCCGTTTCTTTCTTCGATATCGTTTCTTTCGATGTACTGTTTTCCCAACCTTTGCAGCCTGCTGTTTTCTGTATTCCAAAATCTGCTGTGCCATCAAATCATAATCCCGTTCAAACAAGGCTTCACTTATTTGTTCATGTACCACTTCTTCCGGCAATCGTTCCACAATCACCTGACGCACAAAATCCTTGCTTTTCCCCTTGTATGCAGGCAATCCAAACTGCTCCTGTATCCTTGCAAGCTCCGGTCTCCACAACACTCGGATGGTTCTCTCTAAATCTGCACGTGGATTTTTCTGCATCTCGCGTACCACATAGAAATCTATGCCTTTTTCATCCTCTTCTACAGAAACAATTCCCCATTCATCCGGCACATGTTCTGCTACATGACTGGCGTGTGAGCTACCTACAACGACCAGATTTGCGTCAAAATACAAATCATAGTCCTTGACCTGACGAGCCAGTCGGGCATAGGAATCTGCATCACTTTTTATTTCAATCCCAACCAATTTTCCGGGCATCACCATCACCACATCCGCCCGGGACTTTCCCATGGTTTTTTCTTCTAAAATCCGGATCTTCCCATATCGTTCTTCCAAAAAATCAAACAACGGTTCCCGGATATCCTTATCCAACAACATCTTCTTCACTCCATACCACTTCGGATTCTGTCTGCGCCGGTTCGTCCATAAATTCGACTGCGTGCTTTCGCTTCCAAATCGGCATCATATTGCGCTGACACCTGTAATTTTCTCGTTCCTTAATGCTTATCGCATGGAAAAAACCTTTCCAAAGCTGTGTATATTCATCCTGATACATCTCCGTCGTTGCTAACGCCCGGTATTCCTCCTGTGTCAGATAACGAAGATAATTCTCTCCGTCCTTTGGATGTACACAGGCAGTCCGTCGATTGTCATCGATGATCATCCAATGCTCTGAGGGCATACGGTCTGCAAAGTGATTTCCAACGAGCATTATCACATCACTTTTCGGTTCCAGATGACAGACATATACCTTGCCGTTCATAGACGTAAATCGCGCAAATTCTCTAAAATGATGACTTTCATTTCCTACCTTGCGTTTTAGCTCCATCATCCGAAGTACCACCGGATGCTGATACATCCTGCAAACATCAGTTCCGACGGAAAGACCCAATCTCACAAAATCATATATACATTGCAAACTGTCACGCTCGACAGATAATGACGCATAGTAGATATACAAATATGCCATATCTCCCATCTGGTTGCGAATGGTTCGAACGACCTTCTGCGCTTTCTCCACATCCACCTCTACGCAGACATATTCATCCAAAAAAGACGTTTGCGATTCTGTATATTTCTGAACACGCACCTGCTCATGACCAAGCTGCAAAGCCGCCTCCCATGCATCATAAATACAGGTCATCTGTTCTTCAATTTTCTCTCCGCATGTAAATATCTTCATATCATCCAATTCCAAAATCCGCAAGTGTCATCTGCTCACAATTTTGATTTTGATGCGCAACCTTCCAATTGGCACTCTGATCTACACCTACCAGCTGTCTGGTGATATATCCCTGTTCAATCGGTGTGTGATACATCTGCCTGCCGTTACACAAAATAAAATAATGTGCCCGTTTTAATACCACGCCCATCCGCTTCAAGCTATCAAAATCCAAACTTCCAAATCGTCTGGCCTGTACAATTCTTCCTGCGGATTTCGGTCCGATTCCCGGTACTCTAAGCAACATACTGTAGCTTGCTGTCTGTACATCTACCGGAAACAGTTCCATATGTCGAAGTGCCCAATCACACTTCGGGTCAAGAAATTCATTGAAATTCGGTTGCTGTTCGCTCAGCAGCTCTGTCGCCTGAAATCCATAAAACCGAAGCAGCCAATCTGCCTGATACAGGCGATGCTCCCTCAAAAGTGGTGGAGCCGTGCCAAGCTCCGGCAACGCAGAGTCCTCATTAATCGGAATATAAGCAGAATAAAACACTCTCTTTAGATCAAAGCCCTGATAAAGCCGTTGTGTGGTGTTTAATATCGTGTAATCACTCTCACCGGTCGCACCAATAATCATCTGTGTACTCTGTCCTGCCGGTGCAAACCGACGCTTTAATTTGGATGTATCCAATGGTGCCAATGCATATCTTCCCGGTTCCTGTAAAACCGGGGAATCGCCCTTTTGTATATCATTTCCCATCGATGCGATATCTCGCACCGAGTCTGTTGATATCTTCTTGGACTCAGAAAAAATACTTTGGTTTAAATAACGGTTACTTGCACTTCTTACCATGCGCGCATCCTTGCCAATCGCCATACGATGACTGGCAATGGTGTCCCGAACCTTTCCCATCGGATCCAAGATAGTCTGCATATTCTTGTTCGGTGCCAGCTTCGTCAGACTCTCAGCAGTTGGCAATTCAAGGTTTACACTGATACGGTCTGCCAGATAGCCCGCCATGGCCAGCATATCATCCGAAGCTCCCGGAATGGTTTTAACGTGGATATATCCATTGAAGTGATACTTCGTACGAAGCAGCATCAAGGTCTCGCACATCTTCTCCATCGTATAGGTAGGATTCTTCAAGACTCCTGAGCTTAAGAATAGGCCTTCGATATAATTGCGTTTGTAGAACTCCACCGTGAGCTCGCAGATTTCCTCCGGGGTAAACGTCGCTCTTGGCACATCATTGCTTGAACGATTCACACAATACTTACAATCGTATGCACAATGGTTGGTCATCAAAATCTTAAGCAGCGATATACATCTGCCGTCTGCCGCAAAGCTGTGACAGATGCCACAGGCCTTCGTATTTCCCAATTCGCCCTTCTTCCCCCGTCGGTCTGACCCACTGGATGTACAGGCAACGTCATACTTGGCAGCATCAGCCAGAATTTCCAGCTTTTCCTGCAATGTTAAATTGGTTCGAATTTCATTTCCCATACATGTATTATACAAACAAACGTTCTGTATTGCAAGTCTTTTTTCGAACATTCGTTTGTATTGTGTTGCTGTTCACTCCCTGACCAGATTCTGATTGATAATGAATAAAGTGTAATATATATTTAGATTCTCAATACAAGAATAGACTTATGTTTGAAACTTAGAAGTTCTTAATGTTCTGTTCAATAATCAGCAATGTTTGAACAGGACGTTCAAACAAGCTTCCACTGAGCCATGGATGGCGAATTGGAAGCGGTTGCGTAATAACTAAAAAAACGTATATTCAGAACAATTAGAACTTCTTAGTTTCAATACATCGGATAGGATTGTATTGAGAATCTAAATATATATTACACTTATGAATTGTTACAATCTGGTCAGGGAGTGAACCGTAACGTGTTTTAATGACGCATAATATACCACTTTGCAATCGCGGTACCAATCCTGTATGGCAGAGGGCGAAGTGCCTTATCTGCCTCCTTCAAATGTTTACGAATTTCCAGATGCTGCGGACAGTGCTGTTCACATTTTCCACAGGATACGCAGGCATCCGCAAATGCAGAATCCTTTCGCAGGCCGACCGTCTGCGCATACTCTCTTCGTCCCGCATTTTTATGTTCAATAAACATCTCATTGTAGCATCGGAAGGTTCCGGGTATATCTACGCCTTTCGGACACGGCATACAATAGTTACATGCCGTACATCCAACCTTCATCTTCTCATTGATAGATTCTTTGATTGTCTCAATCATCACTCTGTCCGCCTCGTCAAACTCGCCTACGCAGACTTCCGAAGCAATCCGGACGTTTTCCTCCAGCATCTCGATAGAATTCATGCCTGAAAGTACACAGGTTATCTCCGGTTGTTCCCAAAGCCAGCGAAGCGCCCATTCTGCTGCCGTGCGTTTTTTTGGATTCTTTGCAATCGCCTGTTTTGCTTTGTCCGGCAACATATCGACAAGCTTGCCCCCGCGCAAAGGTTCCATGATTATAACCGGAATTCCCTTTTTTGCAGCAGCCTGCAGGCCCTTGCGCCCTGCCTGTGTATGTTCATCCATGTAGTTATATTGAATCTGGCAAAAATCCCAGTCATACGCATCCAATATCTTCAAAAACATGTCCGTGTTTCCATGAAATGAAAACCCGACCTGTTTGATACTTCCGTCAGCTTTATGCTTTTTTATCCATGGTATGATTCCATTGGCAACCAAATTCTCCCAGGATTGAATATCGGTCAGCATATGCATCAGGTAGTAATCAATATAATCTGTCTGCAGTCGTTTTAACTCTTCGTTGAAAAACTTATCAATCGCTGCAGGATTTTTCACCAGATACTGTGGAAGCTTTGTCGCAATTTTCACCTGATTTCGAATGTTGTTCTTCGCCAGAATCTTCCCAAGACACTCCTCGTTTCCGGGATACACATATGCCGTATCATAGTAATTGATTCCAAGCTCCAGGCCCCGCAAAATCTCCTTTTCCGCCTTCTCAAAATCGATGGTTGACCCTTTCTTGCTAAATCGCATACATCCATAACCCAGCAGTGATATATCATTTCCATAGCGGTCTTTTCTGTATTGCATGCATTTACTCCTTTATCGTAATACTTCCCATATCACAGGATATATCAATTTTCACATCGCCGGATTTGTCATACTCTTTTCCGCAGCTTGCTCCATTGACTTCGATACTGCTCATATCTGTATCTAATTTATATCCGTACTCCAGTTTCTTTCCGTCCTCATCCTTGTCAAGCAGCTTTATATCGGCACTTCCCATATCGAGATCACCCTGCAGTCTGCGACTTACAGAGCAATCATCCATATCCAGGCTGCCCATATCCAAATCGATTTTCAAATCTTCAAACTGACTGTCACGCACATCCAAGCCACCCATATCAAGGTCCATCTGCGCATCTTTCAGTGTACATGCCCTCATATCCAATGCACCCATATCAAGGTCTGCCTGAAAATCATATGCGTGCAATCCATCAATATCCAGCCTGCCCATATCCAAATCAAAGTCTGCATCCCGAAACTTTGCATCTTCCGGATAATAAATCTTTACATAGGTCCGTCCGGACGATTCATTTTTTCCAAAATTAAAATTGAAAATATACACTTCTGAATCTGATATGACCAGTTTTTTATTTTGATTTTTCATTGGCTCAGAAACAGCGGTTTTTAATCGATATTCCACATAGTAATCGTCAGATGGGATGAGTTCCACATCTGCCATATTCAAATCAAGATCCAGCGATTCAAATGCGTCAACCTTTGTTTTTTCCATCTCAATCACTCTGGTATCACTTGCAAAACGGAATCTATGACTGCTCTTATCCCAAAAGACAGCTTTTCCCATCATACCAAGTCCGACTCCTGTCATAACCACCGCACCCAAACATGCCGCAGCAATCCACCATCCCCAGTGATGCTTTTTCTTTGGCAATGGTGGTGGAAGGGTCTCTCCACCGAAGATAATCCGTTCTGCCAGCTCCTTCGGTGTACCGAGAATCTCATATGGCGACTCCCCTTTTTCCTGCAATTTGTCTAACAAACCGTCATAGCGCTTCAATAATGCTGTGCGTTCCGGCTGTGGCATAGTCACCAGATATCGTTCCAATTCTTCGAGATATAATTCTTTCATTGTCTATGTTCTCCTTTTATATTCACAAGCATATATGTAAATATCATACCACCTGCAGTCATGGACTGCAAGACACACAAATATAGAGTTTTATACAGATTCCGCACATTTTTTTATTGTACATATTTCAGGAATATAGTAAAATATTTTTAACAATTATCGGACAAAAATGAGGGGGAATTACACAAATGAAAAAACAAAAAAGCATCATCAAAAAAATTGTCATCATCATGTTTGTGATTTTGGCAACAGCATTTACAATCTGTAACATCTTTTCCTGCAGAGTATGGGAAGCTCAGGTTGCACTGGCCAAAGGAGTTCCCATGTCGGAGATCCGAAAAGGCGTTGCACCGATTGCACTCAAGATGACATATGTAAGTCTGGGAATCGGACTTTTGGTTTTGTTCCTTCTTGCCGCAATTCTTCACCGCCTTTTGATTCGCCCATTGATGCTTGGAGCACGGGAAATTGAGCGCGTGGCTGCCTATGATTTGACAGATGGAAGTGCCACTGCACAGGTAGAGGCGTTCACCTCTCGCGATGATGAGATTGGATTGATTGCAAAAAGCATCCTTACCATGAAACATAATCTGCACGATATCGCGCAAACCATCTCTGTCATGTCAGAGCAGTTGTCCTCCAATTCCTTTTCTCTTCAGGAGGAAACCTCTCAGGTGCAGAACATCTCACAGGAAATCAGCAAAGCTGTCGAATACGTCAGCATCGGAGCTGAAAAGCAGGCAGATGATATGAACACAGGAGTCTTCGAAG
Source organism: Wujia sp. (assembly GCA_051879955.1). Classification (GTDB taxonomy): domain Bacteria; phylum Bacillota; class Clostridia; order Lachnospirales; family Lachnospiraceae; genus Coprococcus_C. The sequence continues at coordinate 5,332 of JBJENA010000071.1, read as the reverse complement.
TCAAGAATCTTGACACCTGTATTGTAAACAACATCAATGACACCCTGCAGCTACAGCAGGATGCCGATCACATGGATACCCTGAAAAACGAAGGACTCGAAGCACTTCGTATCCTTATCGAGAAGACAAACGAAAGCAGCATAAATCTCACCAATGTCAAAGAAGCCTGTGAACAGATGTCCATCGAAACACAGCGTATTTATGATGCCAGCCAGAAAATCGATGAGATTTCTTCCCAGACAAACCTCTTGTCACTGAACGCTTCCATTGAAGCTGCACGTGCCGGTGAAGCCGGAAAAGGGTTTGCGGTTGTCGCTGACGAAATCGGTAAGCTCGCAGAAGAGACCAATCGTCTAACCCATGAGATTGATGAAATCATCGAGGAGCTCATCGACAAAAACAAAAGTACCATCGAAGAGATGGATGCCATGGAGGCCAGCTTTGCACAACAGGTTGCAAGTGTTCAGACAACTGAAGAAAAGTTCTATATGATAGAAACCAAGCTGTCAGAAATCAAACAGAGTGTAAGCGTTATTTCCAACTCCAGTGCAACCATGAAGACAAGCAAGGATACCTTCATCGATTTGCTCAATCAACTGTCCACGACTGCACAGGAAAATGCAGCCAGCAACGAAGAGGTTCTCTCTTCTGTGGAATCGCAGGTTTCCTCTATGGAGCGACTGGCTAAAATGAGTAGCGAACTGTTAAACGTAGCAGATTCGTTAAAAGAACAAGCCCATAACTTTAAATATTAATAAATAAAAACAGGGACGAAATCAGTTTTTTTACAAAAGCCTGATCTCGTCCCTGTTTTTTCTGTCTCTATATATTCCGAATGATTTCATCACAGATTTCTTCTATACTTTTTCCGTCTGTCGCAATCCGGATGTCTGCTGCCGCTTCATAAGAAGCTCTTCGCTTCTCCATCAATCCGGCGATATACTCTACATTCATATTGCCATTGAGAATCGGACGGTCTGTACCATGTTTCACTCTGTCAAATATCGTCTGCGGTGTCGCTGTAAGAAAAACGATTTTTCCGTGAGTCTTCATGGTCTCCACGTTCTTCGGACGAACCACCACGCCACCACCACAGGATACAATCGATGCCCCCTGTGCACAGATATCTTCCACTAACCGACTTTCTATATCGCGAAAATGTGCTTCCCCATATGTTTCAAAGATTTCATTGATGGACATTCCCTGCTCTTGCACAATTCTTTCATCCATCTCCACAAGCTGCATATCCAGACGTTTTTGAAGCTTCTTTGCCACAGTGCTCTTTCCGGCTCCCATAAATCCAATCAAAAAAATATTTGCTTTCATGCTGTTCCTCTTTTCTTAGGAGAAGAATTTCTCCTTTACTTCTTCTACCGGCATCTCGCACCCGGTGAATAATTCAAATGCTGCAACGCCCTGCCACAGCAACATACCTTTTCCTCCGACACAGGTACAGCCTGCTGCCTTGGCTTCGCGCAAAAGCTTCGTTTCTTCCGGATTATAGACTGCATCTGCAACCACAAGTCCCTCACGAAATGCACTAAGGTCCTTTACCACACTCTGGTCATCCATCGGCTTCATGCCCACAATGGTAGCATTTGCAAAGATGTCACAATCACGAATCTCTTCCGTCATCTTTGCGGTATCATCAATATCAAACACAGAAACCTCAATACCCGGAACTGCCGCGCGAATCTTATCTGCCGTCTGTAACGTACGCTCAAAAAACGCATCTTTCTTGTTAAAAATCGTTATAGCTCGGGCTCCGTCCAATGCACACTGAACCTGAATCGCTGTGGCTGCACCACCTCCTCCGGCAACGACTATTTTCTTGCCCTTGATATCAATCCCATGGTCCTTCAGATTGTCTACAAATCCGATTCCGTCTGTGATATGTCCAATCAATTTACCATTGTCATTGACAATCGTATTGATTGCTCCAATGATCTGTGCCGCCGGCGAAAGCTCATCCATATACTTTGCAGCTTCCGTCTTGTCCGGCATGGTAACATTTCCACCCTTCATACCAAACAGACGCATCGCTGCAATCGCATCCTTCACCTGATCTTCCTTGACATCGAGTGCTACATACACGTCATCAATTCCTAGTTTTTCAAAGCTGTAATTATACATCGCCGGTGACCCGGAATGTCCAACCGGAGAACCAATCAATGCCAATAATCCTGTATGTCCCGTAATACGCTCTTTCATCCTTTTCCTCCTTTAGACACCTTTAATGTTCTTCATCTACATTACCTTTCCTAGTCTTTTTTCCACTATATCAGTATATCAGTTTCATTGTGCTTTGTTAAGCATCTTTTCCTCTCGCATCCATCGCGCAAATGGTATACTTCAAGCCTTTTTCCAAAGGGGTATACTCATCCAAAAAAGCAAGTATTTTCTCACCATTGTACCAATTCGATTCTTCCCTGGTAAGCGGAAATGGCAGAGGAATATTCTTTTCCTGAACCATCTGAACCGGTACCGGCACTGTCTCAAACGGAATCGGGCATGCATGTTTTAATGCCTGTGCAAAGGATGCATAACTTTCCATCGTATTTGAGGCAAGGTTATATGCCTGATCATACGCCCTCGGATTTCCAAGTGTTTTGAGGATGGCACTTACTACATCCAAGACATAGACCATCTGAAATTCTCCGGTGGCATCCTCCGGATGCAGAATCTGTCCTGCCTGCCGAATCCAATGAAAATAGATGCCTTCTCTGGGCGCATAGTTATCCGGACCATAGATAAATACCGGACGAATCGAAGTGTATGCCACTTGATGATTCTTGGAACATTGCACCAGCTCCTGTTCCAGAGCTACCTTTCCGTTGATGTAGTCACCAGCCTCTCCCGCAAAGTTACGTGTTTCCATAGGTGCATTCTCATCCAAAACACGACCCAGTCCCCGCTCATAGATATCGCAGGTACTGATAAATAGATATTGCGAGATTTTGGAATCCAAACTTGTGAACACATTCAAGATATCCCCCTGTTGATACGCGCAAAAGTCTACAACCGCATCAAAGGATTGTCCATGCAGCTTCTCCAGATCCTCCAAATTATGTCTATCTCCATGAATCTCACGAATCTTCGGATCCTGTAATGGACGTGTTCCCCGATTAAACACTGTAATCTCATGAACATCCTTCGCCTGATTCACAAAATGCTTTCCCAAAAAATAACTTCCGCCAAGTACTAAAATCTTCATATTCCATTCCTTTGCTATTGCATTTTCATCCCATACATTCCCGAAGCTTCTTCCAATGCACAAAATATAGGAACAGTATAGCATAACAGCTTGTGTTTTGCGACCGGAAAATGGAAGAAGTTTGCATAATACAGGCTTCAATGTTATGATGGTATACACAAAAAGCAAAGGATGCGATGACCATGGCAAAGAAAGAGATGAAAACAAACGTTATGCGTCTGCTTGAGCAGGCGAAAATACCATATAAGCACTACTGTTACGCGGATACAGATGCCATAAGTGGCATGGAAGTCGTTGCTGCACTCGGAGAAAACCCGGACCGTGTTTTCAAGACACTTGTGACACAGGGCAAGTCCGGAGCTCACTATGTATTTGTGATTCCGGTTAATCAAGAGCTGGATTTAAAGAAAGCGGCCGAAGCTGCCCATGAAAAATCCATCTCCATGTTGAAATCAAAGGATTTGCTCGGGCTTACCGGATATATCCATGGCGGATGTTCTCCGATTGGTATGAAGAAGACCTTTCCGACCTTCTTTCACGAATCTGCCACACAGTTTGATACCGTCTTCTTCAGTGCAGGCAAGATTGGTTATCAGGTAGAAGTTGTACTTGATGATGTGCGAAAGATTCTGAAATACGATGTACGTGATTTGACATGCGAACAACAGAGGGGATAACATTGAAAGAACAAAATCTGACCGAAGGACCTATATTCCGCAAATTAATACGATTTTCACTACCAATGATTGCCGGCAATCTGCTACAGCAGCTTTACAATCTGGCAGACACCCTGATTGTTGGAAAATACCTTGGCCCGGATGCACTGGCATCTGTTGGCTCCGCTTATACTCTGATGATTTTTATCACTTCCATCATCATCGGACTATGTATGGGAAGCGGAGCTCTTTTTTCAGTGGATTATGGTTCCAACGATGAGGAAGGACTGAGAACTGACATCCGTCTGTCATTTTGCTTTATCCTGTCTGTCTCCCTCCTCCTCTATCTCATTCTCTATCCCGGCATAGACACCATCCTTCGACTGTTGCAGACTCCAAAAGCATTGATTCCCATAACAAAAGACTATCTTGGTGTTGTATTTTCCGGTATTATCTTCGTATTCCTATACAACTTTTTTGCATATATTATTCGAGCAATTGGCAATTCGTTTGTTCCGCTTGTTTTTCTCGCCATATCCTCCATCCTCAATATCGTACTGGATATATGGTTTGTGCTTGGACTAACCCTTGGTGTGCGTGGAGCAGCCTGGGCAACTGTCATCGCACAAGCAATTGCAGGGATTGGTATTACCGTTTACGCATTTGCCCGTATTGCGTTTCTACGGCAAATCGGAAAATCAACAACCGCTCGCCCAAACCGATGGAGGATAATCATTCTCAACGATATCCTGACGGCCATACAGCAGTCTGTCATGAATTTCGGGATTTTGATGATTCAGGGACTTGTGAACAGTTTCGGAGCAAGTGTCATGGCTTCGTTCGCAGCTGCAGTCAAGATTGACACGCTTGCATATATGCCTGCTCAGGAATTTGCAAATGCATACTCCCTGTTTGTTTCGCAAAATCATGGTGCGAAACAAACTAAGCGTATCCAAAACGGCACCAAAACAGCAATGCTGATATCTGTCATTTTCTGCGCTCTCGTTTCCATTTTTATCTGCTTATGTGCGCAACATCTGATGCAGATTTTTATTGATGTCCATGAATCCCGGATTATCCGGGAAGGGGTGCGTTATCTGCGAATCGAAGGGGCTTTCTATGTCGGTATCGGAATCTTGTTCCTGTGGTATGGTTATTTTAGAGGAATCAACCAACCTCATATATCCTTAATTCTGACTATCCTTTCCCTTGGAACCCGTGTTGCCCTGTCCTATGCACTCGCTCCACATACTGCACTTGGCGTCACCGCAATCTGGTGTTCCATCCCCATAGGATGGGGATTAGCCGATGTGGCTGGTTTTTTCTTTTATCGCAAGTTTTCAAAAAAGAAACAGGGTGACTGAAAAAAGCGGTCAAAGAAACTTCTGATTGTAAACTTCTTCGAATCATGCTATGATGATTCAAAGCATTTGATTTCTATTTTTTTGTGGCAATGCCACAT
>JBJENA010000070.1:0-9958 GCA_051879955.1 Wujia sp. | reverse complement strand
CCTTCTTCGTATCCTCTGTAATAATCTTTGGTCCGGTAATATAATCACCATACTCTGCAGTATTAGAGATAGAATAACGCATTCCTGCAAAACCTGACTGGTAAATCAAGTCAACGATAAGCTTCATCTCATGAATACACTCAAAGTAAGCATTTCTTGGGTCATAACCAGCCTCTGTAAGTGTCTCGAAACCAGCCTGCATAAGCGCACATACACCACCACAAAGAACTGCCTGCTCACCGAAAAGGTCTGTCTCTGTCTCTGTTCTGAAGTTTGTCTCCAAAACACCGGCTCTTGCTCCACCGATACCAAGTGCATAAGCAAGTGCAAGATCCTGAGCCTTGCCGGTTGCATCCTGATGAACTGCGATCAAACATGGAACACCCTTTCCTGCCTGATACTCGCTACGTACTGTATGACCAGGTCCCTTAGGAGCGATCATTGTAACATCTACATCCTTTGGTGGGATAATCTGGTTGAAATGAATATTGAAACCATGTGCAAACATAAGCATGTTACCAGCCTCAAGATTTGGCTCGATATCATTCTTGTAAAGGTTTGCCTGAAGCTCATCATTGATCAAAATCATGATGATATCTGCCTTCTTTGCAGCCTCTGCTGCTGTAAATACTTCAAAGCCCTGTGCCTGTGCCTTAGCCCATGACTTACTACCCTCATAAAGACCGATGATAACATGGCATCCTGAATCCTTAAGGTTCAATGCGTGTGCATGACCCTGGCTACCATAACCAATGATTGCGATTGTCTTGCCATCCAATAAAGAAAGGTTGCAATCTTCCTGATAAAAAATCTTTGCTGACATTTTTTATTTCCTCCTGAATAATAAAAATATATCGTTACTACTTATTTGAGTAAGTAATGATCCAATTATGATTCTACAGCTGCTCCACGTGTAAGACCTGTCAAACCGGTTCTTACCATCTCTGCAACGTCAAATCCCTCTAACAAAGAGATAAATGCCTCAATCTTGTTCACGTTACCTGTTATCTCAATCATAACAGAGTCTGTCGATACGTCTACAACCTTTGCACGGAATACATCTGCCAATGAAATAATCTGCTGTCTCTGTTCCAGAGAAGCGCGAATCTTCACCAACAAAAGTTCACGGCATACAGACTCTCCGTCCTTGAGTTCTGTTATCTCACACACATCTTCCAGCTTTAATAACTGTTTCTTAATCTGGCTTAAAATGCGGTCATCACCACTTACAGCAACTGTCATACGAGAATATTTCGGATTCTCTGTGATACCTACTGATAAGCTGTCAATGTTATATCCTCTACGGCTAAACAAACCGGATACACGACTTAGTACTCCTGAAGTATTATCAACCAAAAGAGATAAAACCATCTTTTTCATTAAATGTATCCACCTTTCTCCCAAAATCGCTATGTTGTATTTTAACCTTTTGTCACTTTTCTGTCAATAGCTTGTCTACAAGCTTCACCGCTTCATTGGCATCTTTTGAATATCCATCTGCACCAATTTCATCTGCGAAACTCTGCGAAACAACTGCACCACCTATGATTACCTTATACGGAAGTTTTTGTTCCCGCACGTAATCTGTTACATCCTTCATGCGCATCATCGTTGTTGTCATCAAAGCTGACAATCCAATAATCTGTGCATCATGCTGTTTTGCTGCCTCTATAATCCTGTCAAGCGGAACATCCTTTCCGAGATCTATGACGTTATACCCATAATTTTTCAACATCAATACTACAAGATTTTTTCCAATATCATGAATATCCCCTTCTACAGTCGCCATCACGACAGTTCCCTTTGGTTTTGCATTTTCGACCACCTCGAGCAAAGGTGTCAGATATTCAATCGCAAGATCCATGGCAGTTGCACCGGCAATTAACTGTGGAAGAAAATATTTTTTCGCTTCAAAAAGCTCTCCAACCTTATTTACTGCCGGAATCAAATCTGTATCAATGATTTCTTGTGGTTTTCTCCCTTCCTCTATGGCCAGTTTTACATGTGATACAATATTATGTTTATTTCCTTTCACAACATCTACATATATTTGTGAACCATCCATAACAATTGCTGTTTCTTTATTTGTCACTGTTTCTGTCTGTGCGACCGAAACAACATTTTCTACATAAGCATTATCAGCCTCTTCTTTTGCAAGCAACAAATCAGTCGCATAGGCTGCATTCATAAGGGTAGCCTGTCCCGGATTACAGATTGCCATCGTCAAACCTCTTGCAATCGCCATAGTAAGAAATGCGGTATTCACATAAATTCTTTCCGGCAAGCCAAATGAAATATTTGAAAGACCACAAACAGTCGGAAGTTTCAGTTCGTATTTGCAATATGAAATGGTATCCAATGTTTCAACTGCCGCCTGTTTATTCGCGCCAACGGTTGCAACCAAACCATCCACAATCAGGTTTTCCCGGCTCACGCCCTCTTCCTGTGCGATTTCTAACAACTGATGTAAAATCTGTTTTTTCTCATCCAGATTCTCAGGAAGTCCTTTATCTGAAAGTGGAAGTAAAATGACCATGGCTCCATATTTTGCAGCCAATTTCATAAGTGGTCTGCATTTCTTTTCTTCCAAGGAAATAGAGTTGATTAACGCACGCCCCGGATATACCCGCAATGCTGCTTCTATCACATCCACATGACTGGAATCAATACATAACGGCAAATCTGTAACAGAAATTACTTCCGTAATCGTATCTAACATCATCTGTTTTTCATCGATGCCATTCATACCCATATTGATATCTAAGATTTTTGCACCTTTCTCGGTCTGTTCTTCCGCCATCTGTGCAACCATTTCCAAACTACCTGCACGAAGCTGTTCCTGTAATTTCTTTTTTCCGGTTGGATTAATACGTTCACCAATCACAAGAAATCTTCCATCCAAATCAATTTCCTGTACACGGGATTCACTTGCCAACACTCTTGTATACTCCGGTGATACCTGCATTGGTTCCAAAGAACGCACCTGTTTACGAAGCGCTTCGATATGCTTTGGCGTTGTCCCACAACATCCACCGATTGCACAAGCACCTGCCAATACAAGATTTCTTGCTGCACTTGCGAATTCTTCGACGCTCATATTGTAGCATGTCTTTCCATCTACCAATTCCGGCATACCATTGTTTGGCTTTGCAAAGACCGGGATTTTTGCATATTTCACCATACGATGAATCAATGCTTCCATCTCGTTTGGACCAGTCGAACAATTAATTCCAACTGCATCAACTCCCAAAGACTGTAAAACTACGACACATGACTCAGGTGTAGAACCAAACAAGGTCTTTCCATCACTGTTAAAGGTCATACTCACCATAATTGGCAAATCACATACATCACGTATCGCAAGCACACAAGCTCTTGCCTCTGCCAGGCTCATCATGGTTTCAATAAAGAACAAGTCTACACCTGCATCAACCAGACACTGAGCCTGCTCTTTATATACATCATATAATTCTTCAAAATCCATATCGCCAATTGGCTTGAGTTGTCGACCGGTCATGGTCATATCTCCTGCTACATAACCTCTGTCATTCTCAAGATGGATTGCCTGCTTCGACAAGGCAACAAGCTCTTTATTCATCTCCTTGATTTTATCCTCTAAGTGATACTCAGCCAGTTTGATACGATTGGCTGTAAAGGTAGGCGCCAATAAGATATTCGTACCAGCCTGAATATATTTTCTTTGAAGATGAATCAGCTGCTGCGGATGTTCTAAAATCCATTGCTCCGGACAAACACCTATCGGCATACCAGCTGCCATCAGATTGCTTCCTGTCGCTCCATCCAACATCAAAATACGTTCATTTAATAATCTGTGAAATAATGTCTTATCCATATCTTATCCTATCTGTGAAATAAAATTATAAATTAAAGTTTCAAATTGTTGTGCAATTCTATTCGCTGTTTCCTGCACTTCCGCATGATTGAGTGCCGTTTTTTGCATACCAGCTGCCATATTGGTGATACAGGAAACACCCACAACGCGCATCTTCATATGCCTTGCTGCCATCGCTTCACAAGCAGTACTCATCCCCACACAATCTCCACCAAGATTTCGATACATTCGTATCTCTGCCGGTGTTTCATAATTTGGTCCTGTGGTCTGTAAATACACGCCTTCCTTTAAGCGAATGTTTTCCTTTTCTGCAATTTCCACCAGCTTTTCTCCAAGCGCTTCATCATATACCTTAGACATATCCGGGAACCGCTCTCCCAAACGATCGTCATTTTTTCCAATCAGTGGGGAAGGAACAAAGGATGTAATATGATCCGTGATCCGAACCAGGTCTCCCGGACAATACCCCGGATTCATACCACCTGCTGCATTCGTCAACACCAAGGTCTGCGCCCCCAAAAGATGCATAAGACGAATGGGCATGACAACCTGTTGCATTGTATATCCTTCATAGTAATGTACGCGTCCTTTCATGACTACAACAGGGATTTCTTCTATCTTTGCAAAAATAAATTTTCCGTCATGACCTGCAACCGTAGAAACCGGAAATCCCGGGATATCTTTATAGGATATTTCTGCTTCGATATTCAGGCGATTTGCAAAATTGCCAAGTCCGGAACCTAATACAAGCGCAACCTTTGGTTCAAAGGGAATGTATTGTTTTATATAATCATGTGCTTTTTGCAGTTCGTCCATTATGTCTCCTCCTTTTATAGGTTGTATCGTCCATTACGGCTCTGACTCCCAGTAACATACGACGGGCATGCCTTCTTCGACGTATTCAAATAATTCTGCTGCCTTTGCAGGTGGCAAATTTACGCAACCATGAGAGCCATCTCTTTTATAGATTTCGCCTCCGAATTCTCTTCTCCAACTTGCATCGTGCAAACCGATTCCTCCATTAAATGGCATCCAATACGTAACCTTTGTCTCGTAATCTTCACCTCTTAAAATTGCGTTTAGTTTTTTATATGTAATACCATATAATCCACCCGGTGTTGTATGTCCCGGAGTGTGTCCTGTTACACATTCAGAATCCCAAACTTTCTTTCCTTTTTCGTAGTAATACACATGCTGGTCAGATAAATCCACCTCGATATAGCGATATCCGATATCATTTTCTTCACACATCGCATATCCGCGTCGTTCACAAACCGGTTCCTTTGTGAAACTCTTCTTTTGTTTCATATAAGAATACAATTCTGCAGCTTCCTCATCCGCATTGATTACCCAGCCAAAATATCCACCGTGTACCTGGATTTTCTTTCCGTCATGCGTCGTAAATTCACGATCGGTATCTGCAGTTGAAAACTTCTTTGCAAAACGATTGGCATATCCGGCAACATTACTCTCGCTTATCTTTACATGTCCTTTACTGTCCACAAAGGCCATTTTGGATAATTCTTCTCTTGGGATCTGATAAATATAGTCACCAAAATCATAGCATGCTTCTATACTTAAGTATTCTTCCGCTTCTTTGATTGTATTCTGAATACTTTCTGACTCTGTTGTAATATGCGCAATCATATAACAAAGCTCCTCTTCCATATTCAGTTCCTGTTTGTATTGCTTCATGGCATCTAATACTTTGTCATAGACGCGTTCCATATCTAATCGGGTACCTGTCTGCTCCGGATGAACTACAACCTCTCCGTCTTCCATGGTAACATATGCATCCAACGGTTCTTCCATCGTACTTTCATCCATACTCTTACATGTGGACAAATACTCTTTTAAATCATTTCGATCACATGCAATCATATAGTCAATCTTGTAATCATACGAGTAAAACAAATCCACGATCCACAAAAATGGACTTCTTCTATTTGTAACCGATTTTACTGATTCCTTAAATTTCACAGTTGAACCGGCATCCCCAACCTTCATCGTAAAATCTTCTTTTTTGAATTGAAGCGTCAATGTATACTTTGATGCATCTTTATGTAATATACGATCCACTTCCTCGATAGATTTTCCTGACACATCAAATCCGTTAATCTGTGTCATGGTACCAAAATGATTCATGTGGAAGAAAACACCGGCAAAATATGCAATTAAAACAACGGATATCGAAATAATCGCAATGCGTCTGCCGATTCTCTTTTTTCGTTTATTCCGGTAAACAGAAGGGTCAATAAATGGTTCTTCTATATATAAAGATGAATTTGCTGCCTTTTGTTCTTCGTTATTTCCTTCCGAGCTTTCTTCTTTTTGTTTTTCCTCTTCTGTGTTCTCTTTTGTTTCTTCTTTTTTCTCCTCTGTTTGCTCTTCCGTTTTTTCTTCTGCAGTATCAACCTTATTATCCATCATTTCGTTCTTCGTATCTAAGGTTGTATCTTCTTTCATATTTTCCATGTTTTCACTCATTTTGCTTTCCTCATCTTATCTTTTCGCTTTGTGATCATACGGATGTAACTGTATCATCACGATTTCAGGCGGATTATTCAATCTGAAATTATGGGAATGACTACCTGCTCCACCTGTCAATATCATATCCGTTTTATCTTTATGATAAAGCCCATAATCATACTTTGGAAATATCCTTAATCTCGGCGAAACCAAACCGCCAAGCATTGGTAACCGGATCATACCACCATGGTTATGACCGGATAAAACCAAATCTGCCTGCCAACCCGCATAGGATTCAAAATAATCCGGATTATGCGCAAGCAGGATATTAAATTTCTCTTTATCCGGGGTTCCAAGGCACTCAAGCATGTGTTCATTCGATAATGGTTTTTGAATCACTCTTTGATAGTATACCCGTTCAAGGTCCAATCCGTATATGTCAATATTATCTGCTTCCAATAAATTATGATTATTACGCAACAATTTCACATTCTTAGAAGTCTCCAAAATAGACAAATACGAATCCCTAAATCCATCTTCCATGCCGCAAACGCAATCTAAAATACCTTTTTCATGATTTCCAACCGCATAATACACAGGTGCAATCTCTGAAAGTGTCACAATCATATGCGCAGTTTCCAGATTCTCCGATTCCTGATGCGGATGACCTACTACCATATCTCCTGCCAGAAGAATATAATCCGGTTGAAGGCTTTGAATCCTACAAATCAAATCCGTATTGTCAATTCCATATCTACAGTTATGCAAATCCGCAAGAAAAACAAGACGTAATGGTCTATATATTTTTTTACTTGTGAAATTATAATCAATAATTCGTAGTTTGTTCTTTTTCATTCCTGCCTCATGACCTATCATACACATAGCTGTTCATTATCTTATCATAAATATCTTTGAAATCATATACGAAATACTATATTTTATATCAAGTTTTTTTATATCCTGTGCTGCATATATATAACACTCATCCAAAAGGCCTTGCGGACCACTATATTGAACGACTCCAACAATATCATCTTCATAAATCGGAGCTTTCAGATTTTTATATGGTAATATCTCTTTTTTTATCTCTGATGGTGCACATTGAATTAACGGAAAACTGTAAGATGGAACATCTTTTACCCTTACGGAAGGTGCAACGCCATTTTTTACTTCAACATCCTTAAGATCTCCTAACACCTGTGTATCCTCATAAGTCGAACAATGTGCAAATCCATAATCCAAAAGTCGCATGGCACTCTTGTTTCGTTCCTCTTTTGTTTTCGCTCCCATAATGACAGCAACCAACGTAATACCATTTCTACTTGCTGTAGCAGACATACAATAGCCTGCTTGTGAAGTATATCCGGTCTTTAAACCATTTGCCCCTGTATATTGGTTCAAAAATTTATTTGTATTCGCCAAATCAAACTGAGACTTTCCACGTTTTGTTATATGAAAAATATGATCCATCCAGATTGTAGAATACTCTGTAATCTCCGGATGATACAACATCAACTGTCTTGACATAATTGCAATATCCAAAGCACAGGTCAGATGATCCTCTGCTTCGAGTCCACACGCATTCACAAAATTAGTATGTTGCATACCAAGCTCCTTCGCTCTGGCATTCATCCTTTCTACAAATGCATCCTCGCTGCCACAGATGTGCTCTGCCATAGCAACCGCAGCATCATTTCCTGAGGCAATTTCGATACATTTTATCATATCGCGTACGGTTTGTTCTTCTCCTGCTTCAAAAAAACATTGAGAACCTCCCATAGATGCTGCATGTTCTGAGATGACTACCGTATCTTCCAAAGTCATTTCGCCTCTCTCTATGGCTTCAAAGATCAGTAACAATGTCATAACCTTTGTGACAGAGGCCGGACGCAACATTTCTTCTCCATTTTTTTCATAGAGAACGGTACCGGTTTCAAGTTCCATCAAAACGGCTGATTTTGCATCCACCTCTACCCCTTTTTGCTCATCTTCTTTCGCATGACACATCATGGGAATACAAAAAATCATAAAAAACAACAAACCGATTGGAATCCATCCACTCTTTTTTTTCATTTATACCCTCATTTACATTTTTGATATTTCTATAATTATACGAAACTTCTTACCTGAAAATGAATATAATAAGAAAAAGTGTGAATTGGTGATTGTATGAGCGATATTGCAGGATATTACAACTCTTCTCAGGATTACCGGGAAAATCCGAAACAAAACTTTCAGATTCACTCTAATATGATACAGACGATGAGTCAAAGTAAAAAAATACCATACCGTTCAAAAATCATGCAGGATTGTTGCTTTTTAAGCGTCAAACCAACACGCTACATTCACAAAGAAAACACGTATCATGTGATTTATAATGGTGAAATCTATAATGAAAACGAAGTACGAAACAATATGGTCCGTTATGGTTACGACTTTGAAACAAACGATACAGCAGAAACATTGGCAGCAGCCTTTTGCTTCTATGGACCGGACTTTGTTCAACATATGAATGGCGTATTTGCGATTGCAATTTATGACCAAAATCAAAGAAGTCTCCACCTGTATCGGGACCGGTTCGGCGTCAAACCTTTGTATTATAGCAAAACAAAAGATACTTTTGTGTTTGCATCCCGTATTGATACACTCTTTGAATTCCCTAGAATCCGACCTTGCATTGATATGAATGGATTCAATGAAATCTTTTCTCTCGGTCCTGCAAAAACATATGGAAAAGGTGTTTTTACAGGCATCAACGAAATTATGCCCGGTGAATGTATCACACTGACCCCGGAATATACCAGAAAACGCTTTTATTACCGTTTACAAACAAAACCACATACAGACTCTTATGAAGACACCATTGAAAAAACAAAGTATCTTTTAACAGATAGTATCCGGCTGCAGACAAAATCCGATGAACCATTATGTGCCTTTTTATCCGGTGGAATTGATTCCTCCTATGTCAGCGCAGTCAGCTTGAATTATCTCCCTAAAGATCAAACGCTCACTACGTATTCCTTTGATTATACGGACAATGATATTCATTTTCAGGCAAACAGTTTCCAACCCAGCCAGGATCGTCCATTTGTTGATATTATGAAAAATCATCTTGGCTCCAATCATATCTACCTGACCTGTCCATACGAAGCATTGGCAGATTTGCTGGAAACCTCCGTAGATACGAGATGTCTGCCTACGATGGCAGATGTTGATTCTTCCTTGCTGTTTTTTTGCCGGGAAGTAAGCAAAAATCATCATATCGCCCTAACCGGAGAATGTGCGGATGAAGTATTTGGTGGCTATCCATGGTTTCATCGTCCGGAATTGCTCGCAGTCGACACTTTCCCTTGGACAGCAGACCTTTCCCTGCGGAAATCTCTCTTACATCCGGAATTTGCAGCGAGTCTGCAGATGGAAAAATATGTTTCAAAAGCATATTACAACACCCTGTCTGAAGTAGATGTTCTCCCTGAAGAATCCAAAGACGAACAACAAAGAAGAAAAGTCGGTTATCTTACCATTCGCTGGTTCATGCAAACTCTGCTTGACCGTATGGACCGGGCCGGAGAACACTATGGTTTAACAGGTCGTGTTCCATTTGCAGATTATCGTTTGGTCGATTATGTATTCAAT
>JBJENA010000069.1:0-35340 GCA_051879955.1 Wujia sp. | reverse complement strand
TTGCCACAAAAAAATAGAAATCAAATGCTTTGAAACATCATAGCATGATTCGAAGAAGTTTACAATCAGGAATATAAATGAATGTGGATAATTTATCCTGTTTTGTGGCAGCCTTATGTTATTGTGACAACAGCTCCTCCCACTCTTCCATACACGTGGACAGTTCTTCGTCCAGTTTGGCTCTCTGTGTAGACAGCTCGTTTAACTTGGCGGAATTGGTTGCGTTTTCCGGGAGAGAAAACTGTTCATCAATGGTTGCAATCTGCGCTTCGAGTTCTTCGATACGGGCCTCAATTTTTTTGATAGCATTTTCCTGTTTTCGGATTCTGGCCTGCTCTTCTTTGTTTCTCAGATATTGCTCTTTGCCTGAAAGCTCCGGTGCCTGTGATGAGGTTTGCGGGCAGGAAGTATCAGTGGCATCCGGGCTTACCTGTGAGAAAGCACCAAAGCGACCTTTGTTTGCCTGCGTGTTTTCTGTGCCATATACAATCTCTTTGTGACTTTCATAGTAATCATAGTTTCCGATAAAATTGTAGAGCTTTGCATCTTTAAGCTCAAGAATTCTGGTTGCAATCTGATTGATAAAATAACGGTCATGGCTGACAACCAATACGGTTCCGGTGTAGCTGCGAATCGCATCTTCAAGAATCCCCTTTGACTGGATATCCAGATGGTTCGTCGGCTCATCCAATATCAGAAAGTTCGCAGGTGAGAGCATAAGCTTTGCGAGGCTGACACGTCCACGTTCGCCACCGCTTAAGTCCTCGATTTTCTTGAATACATCATCACCGGTGAATAAAAATGCAGCCAGGACATTTCGGATTTTCGTATTGGTAAGGTCCGGATAGGCATCCGAAATCTCTTCAAAAATCGTTTTGTGCAAAGACAGGACTTGATGCTCCTGATCGTAATAGCCCACACGGACTCTGGAACCAAGCGTGATGGTTCCTCCATCCTTTGGAAGCTGGCGGTTGATCATCTTAAGTAAGGTCGTTTTACCGGTTCCGTTTCCACCGATTAAGGCAACGTGCTCGCCACGTTTCATCTCCAGATTCAAATCTGAAAACAGGTTGTGTCCATTGAAGGATTTCGCAAGTTCCTCCACCGTCAAAACGTCCTCGCCACTTTCATAGGAGGGTTCCAGTGTTAAACGCATTTCGCTCGCAACCTCAGTCGGTTTTTCTAATACTTGAACTTTTTGCAGCATCTTCTCACGACTTTCTGCGCGCTTGATGGATTTTTCACGATTAAATTGCTTTAGTTTCGTGATAACTGCTTCCTGATGCTTGATTTCCTGCTGTTGGTTCAGATAGGCCTTGAGAAGGGATGCGCGGATTTCGGCACGTTTTTGTGCATAGTAGGTATAATTGCCGTGATAAACCGTCGCATGACAATTGTCAATTTCAATGACCTTTGAAACGATTCGGTCGATGAAATATCGATCGTGGCTGACCAAAAGGACACTTCCGGGATAGGATGATAAAAAGCCTTCGAGCCAGGCAATGCTTGGCATATCCAGATGGTTTGTCGGCTCATCGAGAATGATCAAATCCGGTCTGGTAAGCAACAGTCTTCCCAGTGCGATACGCATCTTCTGTCCACCGGAGAGTGTGTTGATATGACGGTTATAGTCCGCCTGTGTAAAACCGAGCCCTTTGAGCACCCCGGTTATCTCACTTTCATAGGAATACCCATTGTCTCTGTCATATTTGCTGGACAGACGGTTATACGTTTCCAGAATCTTTTCGAGCTCTTCGCCCTGTGCATCCTTCATCGCAAGCTCCAGCCTGCGAATCTCACGTTCTAAATCCAGGATATATTGCTTTGTGGAAAGCATTTCATCATATATGGTATTGTCAAACGAAATATCCTGATGCTGGGACAGATAACCAATGGTGGTATCCTTTGCAATGACAACCTGTCCGTTGTCAGGCTGTTCCTGCCCCAGAATCACACGAAGAAGTGTCGTTTTACCGGAACCGTTGATTCCGACAATGGCGATTTTTTCTTTTTCGTTTACATGAAAATTGACATCTGTCAAAATTTCATTGATTCCGAATGCCTTGGAAATATTTTGGCATGCTAATAACATCGTTGTTTCCTCCATAAGTAATGCCCACATTGTACCAAAAACACAGGGATGTTTCAATTGAAATCAGTCAAAAGGAATGCTATACTCAGATTAACTATGGAATTTTGGTTTTACAGGAGTAGATTATGTTGTTTGGAAAAGGAAAGCAGGGAAAACAGGAAATAGAAGCCCTGTTTCACGAGATACAGATTAATCTGGAGAATAATTATAAAGACCTTGCAATCGGTGCAAGAAAAAAGGCACAAAGTCGGTTGGAAGAGCTTCATACAGCGGGAGAACTTCGACCAAAGGATTATGGTAAGCTTAAGGCGACTTTGGATGATTTCACGAAGCGAATGGAAGGATATCATCATTAGAATATGCAGGCAGGAAAGAGATTGGTTTTGGTTTGCAAGATGCTTGCAATTGCACTCTGTCTGATCGGGATTTATGCATATGCACGCAGACAGGCAGAGAATGCCGGGAACAAAGGGCAAAACACAGATTACAGCTTTGCGATGGGAACCTCGGTTTCTATTGCTGTCTATGATTCGGACGATACGCAGGCAAAGCAATTGGCACAAACGGTCAGACAGCTGGACGAGGACATCATTTCCTGGCGTGCAAAGGACAGTGAACTTGCGAATTGGAATCGGCAAAATTTAATTGAAGAATCAAATAAACTAAGTGATACATTGTTCACCGCAATCGCGCAGTCTTATGATATATGTGAAGCGAGTGAAGGTGCTTTGGATATCACCTTGCGTCCGCTGGCCGATGTGTGGGGGATTGAAGAACAAACTGCAGAGACGTTTGTCCCTCCGACAAAGGAGCAAATCAAAGAGGCGCAAAAAAAGATTGGATATGAGAAATTATCTGTGAATACGAAAACAAGGGAAGTCATTCGCGGTAGTTCGGATGTAAGCATTGACCTTGGTGCAGTAGGAAAAGGCTATGCGTTGGACGTTGTAAAAGAACAGCTTCTTGAAAAGAAGATACAGGGTGCAACGGTAGCAATCGGTGGAAGTGTATTAATCTTTGGACGAAAATGGGATGATGGTCCGTTTCGAATCGGAGTGCGCAACCCCGATGGAGACAGGGAGGATATGATAGGATACCTCGAGTTTCCCGGAGAGAGTAATTTGTGTATCTCCACTTCGGGGGACTATGAAAAGTATGTCGAGTACGAGGGAAGACGATATCATCATATCCTTGATCGAACGACCGGTGCACCGGCTAGTACTTCGCTTCGCAGCGTGACGGTTGTCTGTGAAAATGGATTGCAAAGCGATGGTCTTTCAACCGCATGTTTTGTACTTGGAGAGGAAAAAGCAAGGGAGCTTCTTACAAAGTATCAGGCAGAGGCCGTTTTTGTTTATGACGATCAGACTGTACGGATGACGGATGGATTGAAGGTATACTGGAAAGGAAAATGACATGAAATGGTGGCAGCATTTTAAGACAATTACAGCACATAAAATACAGGTTATGAAGCATTGTTTTGCAGTGGGACTTTACATGCAGGGGATTTTACATGACCTGTCAAAATATTCGTGGACAGAGTTTTCCATGGGAGCAAAATACTATCAGGGAAATCGTAGTCCCAATGATGCGGAGCGTGAGGATAAGGGATATACATCATCATGGCTGCATCACAAGGGAAGAAATAAGCATCACCTTGAATATTGGATTGACTACAGTGTAGACAAATCGCAGGGACTGGTCGGCTGTGAAATGCCAAAAAAGTATGTGATAGAAATGTTTTGTGACCGGGTTGCTGCCTGTAAAATCTATAACAAAGATAATTATAATGAACGCCAGCCATTGGAGTATTATCAAAGAGGACGGGCAGGGAAGCTTCTGCATCCGAATTCTGCGGCATTGCTTACAAAGTATCTGACGATGCTCGCGGAACATGGGGAGGCTTATACATTTCGATATATCAAACAACAAGAAGTAATCCCGATGAGACGGGAACGCTGGTCTGCGCTTTCCGCAATGTTTACGAAAAAGGAGAAACCATGAAGTTTACACATCTGCATGTGCATACACAGTACAGTCTTTTGGATGGATTGGCAAAGGTTTCCGAGCTCGTGCCACGTGCAAAGG
This sequence comes from Wujia sp., assembly GCA_051879955.1. Taxonomy (GTDB): domain Bacteria; phylum Bacillota; class Clostridia; order Lachnospirales; family Lachnospiraceae; genus Coprococcus_C. The sequence goes on along the minus strand of JBJENA010000069.1, from coordinate 31,160 downwards.
AGCTTGGGATGACATCCCTTGCCATTACCGACCATGGGGCAATGTATGGAGTGATTGAATTTTATAAGACCTGCAAAGCGCATGGAATCAAGCCGATTATTGGCTGTGAGGTCTATGTGGCACCGGGCTCTCGCTTTGACCGCGAGGTGACAAAGGGGGAAAATCGATATTTCCACCTGGTGCTGCTTGCAAAAAACAATGAGGGATATCACAATCTGTGTAAGATTGTAACCCGTGGATATACCGAAGGATATTACTATAAGCCCCGTGTGGATATGGAGGTATTGGAACAGTATCATGAGGGTATCATTGCGCTTTCTGCCTGCCTGGCCGGTGAAGTTGCAACAAAGCTTACGCAGGAGCAGTATGAGGAAGCGAAAAAGGTTGCGCTTCGTCACTTGGAGATCTTTGGGGAGGGCAATTACTATTTGGAGATGCAGGACCACGGAATCCCCGAACAGCGCACGGTCAATATGGGTATCATGCGTCTGTCAAAGGAAACAGGAATCCCCATGGTTGTGACAAACGATTCCCATTATATCAATGCCGAGGATTGGGAACCGCATGATATTTTACTCTGTGTGCAGACAGGTAAGACAGTCAATGATGAGAATCGAATGCGCTATGAGGGCGGACAATATTACCTGAAATCCGCAGAAGAGATGGAAGCGCTCTTTCCGTATGCGAAAGAGGCTTTGGAAAATACCAACAAGATCGCAGAAGCCTGCAATGTGGAGATTGTTTTTGGGCAGCGAAAACTTCCGAAGTATGATGTGCCGGACGGGTATGATTCTTTTTCTTATCTGAAGAAGCTTTGTCAGGAAGGTGCACAAAGAAGATATCCGGAGGTTACATCTAAGGTGCAGGAACGACTGGATTACGAGCTCGATGTAATCAAAGAGATGGGGTTTGTCGATTACTTCCTGATTGTGTGGGATTTTGTCAACTATGCAAAGCAAAACAATATCCCGGTCGGACCGGGCCGAGGCTCCGCAGCGGGGTCCATTGTTTCTTATTGCCTGGCAATTACGGACATTGAGCCACTTCGGTATAATCTTCTGTTTGAGCGATTCCTCAATCCGGAACGAGTGTCCATGCCCGATATTGATATTGATTTTTGTGTCAATCGAAGACAGGAAGTCATTGATTATGTCATAGAAAAATATGGAAAAGAAAAGGTTGTTCAGATTGTAACATTTGGTACGATGGCCGCAAAGATGTGTGTGCGTGATGTCGGACGAGCTATGGATTTGCCGTATCAGCTTTGTGACCGTGTGGCAAAAGCAATTCCAAACAAGATTCCGGATGTCAAGACGGTTACAATTGCAAAGTCCTTGAAATTTAGCCCGGAATTGAAGGAAATGTACGAGACAGACGCAGATGTAAAACGTCTTTTGGATATGGCGATGAAGCTTGAGGGCTTGCAGAGACATACGGGAGTGCATCCGGCAGGCGTGATTATCGGACAGGAGCCGATTGAGGAATATGTGCCACTTTCCCGCAGTGCCGATGGTGGTATTGTCGCGCAGTATGAGAAGGACCCAATCGAGGAATTGGGCTTGCTCAAGATGGACTTTTTGGCCCTTCGAAATCTGACGGTCATTCAGGCAGCTTGTGACCATGTAAAAGAAAATCGCGGAATTACACTGGATATGTCGAAGCTTACATATGATGACAAAGCAGTATATGACCTTCTTTGTGCCGGTGATACGGAAGGCGTATTTCAGTTAGAAAGTGCAGGCATGAAATCATTCATGAAACAGCTTCGTCCACAGAATCTGGAAGATGTAATCGCGGGTATTTCCCTGTATCGCCCGGGTCCGATGGACTTTATCCCCAAATATATTGCAAACAAGGAACATCCGGAGCGTATTGTTTATCCCGTTGCGCAGCTTCAACCGATCTTGGAGCCAACCTACGGCTGTATGGTTTACCAGGAGCAGGTTATGCAGATTGTTATGGAACTTGCCGGATATTCCATGGGACGTTCTGACTTGGTACGACGTGCCATGGCAAAGAAAAAAGCAGATGTCATGGACAAGGAACGACAATATTTCGTACATGGAAATGAGGAACTTCAGGTGCCGGGTTGTGTGAAAAATGGTATCTCAGAGGAAGTTGCAAACCAGATTTTTGATGATATGGTTGATTTTGCCAACTATGCATTTAACAAATCACATGCAGCGGTATATGCGGTTGTGGCATATCAGACTGCCTATCTGAAAGTACATTATCCTTTGGAATATATGGCGGCATTGCTTTCCTCCGTGCGTGAAAATTCAGGCAAGGTAAGTGAATATATCCAGACCTGTAAGAAGATGGGTATTCGCATTCTTCCGCCGGATGTCAATATGGGAAACAGTGATTTTACAGTAGATGGAGACTGCATTCGATTTGGATTGTCAGGACTGAAAAGTGTTGGAGATTCCGTGACAGAGTTGATACAAAAGGAAGTTGCTGAAAATGGTCCATTTACCGGTATTGAGGATTTTGCAAAACGACTTTCTTCCAAGGAGGCGAACAAACGAACCATAGAGAGCTTTATTCAGGCGGGTGCGTTTGACAGCTTTGGATACAATCGAAAACAGATGATGGTGGTATATCCGGAGATTCTGGATCAGGCCGCAAAGGATAAAAAATCCGCAATGACGGGACAAATGTCTCTGATGGATTTTTTGGGTGAGGAAGAGCAGTCAGATTTCAAGATTCATTATCCAAATGTTGAGGAATATTCGAAACGTGAGCTTCTTGCCAGAGAAAAAGAGATTTTGGGAATCTATGCAAGTGGTCATCCGCTGGATGATTATCTGGATGTGATGGAGCATTTTGTGACAGCGAAAACCTCTGATTTTGCAGGAAGACAGGAAGGCTTGGAAGAAGAGTTTGCTGTTGAGATGGATACATCCGGTCAGGTACAGGATAAGCAGCCGTATACCATTGGCGGTATGATTCGAAGTATCACAAAAAAGATTACAAAAAATGGTGATGAAATGGCATTTATCACGGTGGAGGATCTGTATGGGTCTGTGGAAGTCATCGTGTTTGCAAGAGATTACAGACGATATAAGGATTTGATCAATAATGATGAAATAGTGTTGATAAAAGGAAATGCATCTGTGGATGAGCGTGGAGGCAAGCTTCTTTTGTCCGGTTTAGAAACCATGGATGAAGCAAGAAATCGTATGCAGGCCGGAAGTAAACAGCTCTGGATTCGCTTTGCTACTATGGATGCCTATGTTGAGCAGGAGAAAGCCCTGCTTCAAAATCTTGAGAGTCACAGAGGCTATGTGGATGTGTATGTAATGATTGCACCACAAGGGCAGGAGGCGAAGATAAAGAAATTGGATGCTTCGCACAGAGTACAGGCTGATGAATCGTTATTGAAAAATTTGCAGGAAAGTTATGGAGAAGACAATGTCATTTTGACAGAAAAAACGGAGAAAAAACAGTGATAACATCATCGAGTAATGACAAGATCAAACAAATAAAAAAATTGATAAAATCTGCATCGCACAGAAGAGAACAACATTCGTATGTAGTAGAGGGAATTCGTATGGTGCGTGAGATTCCCGGGGAGGATATTCTGGCGGTATATGTGGCAGAACATGCACAGGAAAAATTTTCGGATTTTATAAAGGAATGTCCAAACGATATCGTAGAGATTGTGTCAGATTCCGTCTTTGCGTCTATGTCGGATACAAAAACACCACAGGGGATTCTTGCGGTTACAGCGATGCGCACGAAGAAGTTAGAAGATTTGTTTCCGAAGGATGAAGCAGCATTTTTATTGTTGGTGGAAAACTTACAGGATCCCGGAAATCTGGGAACGATTTTGCGTACTGCTGAGGCGGCAGGCGTAACAGGGGTGGTCCTAAGTCCGGATTGTGTCGATATGTACAATCCCAAGGTAATCCGTTCGACAATGGGGGCTATTTTTCGAGTGGCAGTTTATTGCGCGCAGGATTTTCCGGCGACGATTCAGGAGATCAAGAACAAGGGTGTTGTGGTGTATGGTGCACATTTAGATGGAGGAATGTTCTACGAAAAGGATTATTCAAAAGCATGTGCATTCTTGATTGGAAATGAAGGAAACGGATTGTCGCAGGAAGTAAGCGCACAGGCAGATTCATTGATTCGAATTCCGATGTGTGGAAAAGTAGAATCCTTAAATGCAGCAATTTCAACAGCTGTCATAAGCTACGAGGTTCTCAGACAGAGAATGTAAAAAATGTTGTCATATTCCTTTTTTGGGTTGCATATATTGTAATTGTACAAGAGCAAGAAGAGACCTTTGCCGGTGGGGGATGAAAAATCCGGTGGGGTTCGCAAGAGGGAGGAAAAAATATGACAGAGAAAATTTTGAACAACAATCAGGTCGTAGTAGCAGGAGAAATCGTATCAGACTTCAGGTTCAGCCATGAAATCTTTGGGGAAGGATTTTATATGGTTGATTTGGTGGTCAGCAGATTAAGCGACGCGCATGACGTGATACCACTTATGGTGTCAGATCGTCTGTTTGATGTGGAGACTTCACATATCGGACAGAAGGTATTGGCAAAGGGACAGTTCCGTTCCTACAACAAGCATGAGGAAAATAAGAATCGTTTGATTTTGTCAGTTTTTGTGCGGGAGATAGAAGTGGTTGAAGAGGTGGACGATCGAGATAATAAGCCAAATCAAATCTATCTGGATGGATATATTTGCAAGGAACCAATCTATCGTATGACACCACTTGGAAGAGAAATTGCAGATATCTTGCTTGCGGTGAATCGCGCATATGGAAAATCGGATTACATACCATGTATCTGCTGGGGAAGAAATGCCCGGTTTGCAGGAAAGCTTGCAGTGGGAGAGCACGTAGCGGTATGGGGACGGATTCAGAGCCGAGAATATCAAAAGAAAATAGGAAATGATGAGATCGTTAATAAGGTAGCCTACGAAGTATCGGTCAGTAAGATGGAATGCCTGGAGTAGATGAAAAATCTCCAAAGTAAGGATTGACAGATATATAGGTGGGTGTTACAATCGGGTATATGTAGAGGTGCGAGGTTCAAGAGTACTTTGCAGGATGACTTAGATCAGAGGATTGCAGAGAAAAGGGGAAATCGCCGAAGAATGCCACATGTCTAAGCAGTGGGATTCTGGTTGTGCAGTTAAGAGCTGTATGACTGTCATTTGTTTTTACAGATGGAGCGCTACTTTATTCTAAAAAGAGATTGGAATGAAAGCTGGCACTTTGTCTCGTGTCAGCTTTTTTGATGCGGGAAAAAAGAAAATTCAGGAGGAAAAAGTTATGTCAATTTTTACAGGTTCAGGTGTAGCAATCGTCACACCATTTCATGCAGATGGATCGATTGATTATGATCGTTTCCGTGATTTAATTGAGTTCCAGATTGCAGGAGGTACAGATTGTATCGTTGTATGTGGAACAACGGGTGAGGCTTCCACTTTGACACATGAGGAGCATCTGGATGCCATTCGTTTCTGTGCAGAGGTTGTAAATCACAGAGTTCCGGTTGTTGCAGGAACAGGAAGTAACTGCACACAGACAGCCATTTATCTCTCTAAGGAAGCAGAAAAGTATGGCGTAGATGGATTACTTGTTGTAACACCATATTACAACAAGGCAACACAGAAGGGCTTGATTGCTCACTTTACGGCAATCGCAAATAGCGTAAAGCTTCCAATTATTCTTTACAATGTACCAAGCAGAACCGGTACAAATATTCTTCCGGAGACAGCTGTGTATCTTGCGAAGAATGTAGAGAACATCGTAGCCATCAAGGAAGCTACCGGAAATATGACACAGGTAGCAAAGCTTATGAACCTGGCGGATGGTTGTCTGGATGTATATTCAGGAAATGATGATCAGGTATTGCCAATTCTTTCTCTCGGTGGAAAGGGTGTTATCTCCGTACTTGCTAATGTTGCTCCGAGGCAGACACATGACATGGTTATGAAGTATTTAGAGGGAGATACAAAGGCAGCAACCGATATCCAGATTCGTGCGATTCCACTTTGCAGTGCATTGTTCTGTGAAGTAAATCCAATTCCGGTCAAGAAGGCTGTTGAATTGATGGGACTTTGCGAGGGACATCTTCGTATGCCGCTTACCACAATGGAAGATGCAAATGCAGAAATCCTAAAGAAGGCCATGATTGATTTTGGAATCAAGCTGGCATAGCAAATGCGACAAATACATTTTGGATGAGGAGAACAACTATGACAAAGATAATCATGCACGGATGCAATGGAAAGATGGGTCAGGTGATTACAGGTATCTGTAAGGAAGATCCGGAAACTGAGATTGTAGCAGGCATAGATGTTGTGGATAATCGTGAGAACGGCTATCCGGTATTTACAGATATCAATGCATGTGATGTAGAGGCGGATGTCATTATTGACTTTGCGGCAGCAGCTGCGGTAGATGCGTTGCTTGATTATGCAATTGCGCGTCAGATTCCGGTGGTGCTTTGTACAACCGGATTGTCACCGGAACAGTTGAACAAGGTATCAGAGAGCACAAAGAAGGTTGCAATCTTAAAGTCAGCAAATATGAGTCTGGGAATCAATACCATTATGAGATTGCTCAAGGATGCGGCAAATGTATTTGCACCTGCAGGATATGATATAGAGATCGTAGAAAAGCATCATAATCTCAAGGTCGATGCACCATCGGGAACGGCTTTGGCACTTGCAGATTCCATCAATGAGGCAAGAGACAATGCATATGAGTATGTATATGACCGTTCACAGGTTCGTAAGAAGCGTGACAAAAAAGAGCTTGGCATCAGCGCAGTCAGAGGTGGAACAATTGTAGGTGAACATGAGGTAATCTTTGCTGGTATCGACGAAGTGATTGAGATTAAGCATACCGCTTATTCTAAATCTGTATTTGCAAAGGGCGCAGTGGAAGCTGCAAAATTCCTTGCCGGAAAACCAGCCGGAATCTATGATATGAGCGATGTAATCAACAGCTAAGGAGAAGCATTTATGTATCAGGATGAAATAATTCTATGTAGCGCATCCAAGTACACACAGAAGTATTATCTAAACGATGATTTTGATAATCTTCCAATGGCAATAAAAAAAGAATTGCGGATATTGTGCACATTGTTTACCGAGGATGTGGGTGGCATTATCATGCTGGTGTTTGATGCACAGGGCAATCTCAAGATTATGACACAGGCAGCACCGGAGGATATCTTGTATGATGAAATCGGCTGTGGCTTGAAAATCAAGCAGATTCAAAGCACAAAACGTGAATTGTTTGAACAACTGGAATTATATTATCAAACCTTTTTTCTACAGTAAGGAGTAGACATGTTATTTGCGATAGATGTAGGAAACACAAATATTACGGTTGGTTTGTTTGACGGAAAGAAGCTTGTAAATACTTTTCGTATGACAACAGGAATTGCCAGAACCTCCGATGAATACGGTGTGTTTTTTGGTGATTGGTTAACCACACAAAAGATAAAAATCAGCGATGTAACAGCGGTTATCGTTGCATCCGTAGTACCAAATGTGATGCATTCCCTCACAAGTGGAATCATCAAGTATTTGAAACAGCAACCCATCATTGTGGCACCAGGTATCAAGACCGGAATCAATGTTGCGATTCCAAATCCAAAGGCTTTGGGCGCGGACCGATTGGTAGATGCGGTTGCAGCATATGAGTTGTATGGTGGACCGGTAATCGTGATTGATTTTGGAACGGCAACGACACATGATTTAGTGTTGGAGGACGGTGTTTTTCATTCCGGAGTGACATCTCCGGGTATCCGTTTGGCGGCAAGTGCGTTATGGAGTGGAGCAGCAAAATTGCCGGAGATTGAAATTCGTAAACCGGAAAGCATTCTGGCCAAGGATACAGTAACGAGTATGCAGGCTGGTGTATTTTACGGATATATTGGACAGACGGAATATATTATCCGTAAGATGAAAGAGGCATCCGGCTTGTCAAATATTAAGGTTGTGGCAACGGGTGGACTTGGAAAGCAGATATACGAGAATACAGATGCAATCGATTTCTACGATTCGAATCTGACGTTAAAAGGTCTGCAGATAATCTATGAGAAACAGTAAAGGACAAAGCGTCGATGGATTTTAAAAATAAAATCATATTGGCACCAATGGCAGGTATCTGTGACCTGCCATTTCGTCTCTTATGCAAAGAGATGGGATGTGACATTGTGTACACGGAGATGGTGAGTGCCAAGGGAATGTTTTACAACAACAAGAATACAGAGCCACTTTTGCGCAGTGAAAAACAGGAAAGACCGGTTGGCGTACAGATTTTTGGCAGTGAGCCGGAATTGATGGCCGAGCAGGCAAAACGCTTAGAAGAGCGGGGCTTTGATTTTATAGATGTCAATATGGGTTGTCCGGTTCCGAAGATTGTAAACAATGGGGAAGGCTCCGCTTTGATGAAAAATCCGAAATTAATCGGAGAGATTGTGCACAGTCTGTCAGAAGCAGTTCATATACCGGTGACGATAAAAATTCGGGCTGGATTTTCAAAAGAAAGCTGCAATGCGCCGGAGGTTGCGAAGATTGCGGAAGCGGCAGGGGCTGCTGCAATTGCAGTGCACGGACGAACCAGAGAACAGTATTATCAGGGAAGTGCGGATTGGGATATCATTCGAAGAGTAAAAGATGTGGTGAAAATACCGGTCATAGGAAATGGAGATGTCACCTGTGGACAGGATGTGCTTGCGATCAAAGAACAAACAGGGTGTGACAGCGTGATGATTGGAAGAGCCGCAAAGGGAAATCCATGGATATTCCGGGAAGTTGCGCATTTTCTTAAGACGGGAGAGCCGCTTGCACGACCGGATGTGGAAGAGAAAAAAACGATGATGCTTCGACACGCAAAATTGATGGTGCAGTATAAGGGAGAATTTATCGGTATTCACGAGATGCGAAAGCACATTGCATGGTATACACAGGGAATGCCTGATTCTGCAAAGTTACGTGCAACCATCAATACGGTGGAAAGCTATGATGCGCTTGCGGAGCTGGTACAAAATTTGTAATTGCATCAGAAATTCCGACAGATTGATAAACGGATTCATATTGGTGTTTGTTTAGAGAAACGATGTAGTTTTTCATAAATGCCTTATGGAATCCGTTTTTTTGTAGTGTATCAGCCGCTTTATTGTAGGCGATGGCGGCCGTGATGTCATCTTCGTAGATGCCGACGAGATAGTCGCCGTGAATGTGGATTTTTGTTCGGTAAACGGTTTTTCCGTTTGGAAGTACTTCCTGTTGTACACCAAAATAGCTGTTTATGATTTTGATATTTGAATAGCGATAATCGTGCGGATCGCCGTTAACCATACAGTAATCCCTGTCGTAGACCGCAAAAGGTTTGATGCCATAACGAGAGAGAATACTGTACTGACTTCCGTAATCACTGACAAAAAGGTACCCACCTTTTTTTTGGATTTTATGAGAAGCATAAAAAAACAAATCATCCCGATCAAAACGTAAAATCTCACTAGGGGTTAAATAGTATTCGAAATACTGTTTATATAGATAAATTGGCGTTGGAAGATAGATTCCGTTATCCCTTGCGTTGAGAAGACAGATAAACTTATCATGGGAAAGTCCCGTACATAAATGGTAGTCTGCAATCCGGATGACGGGATTTTCAAGGATGCGTCGTCCCGTTTGATATGCAAGCGCAGCTTTTTTTTCATCGGAATAGCTGCCAAGGCTGATATGCTTTGATTGAAAAGTCAGAGATGCACGGAACGAGGGAGAACCATCTTTTTTTGTAGTTGCATATACACCGGGTAAAGTAGCCATATCCATATCCTTTCCTTCTTAATGCTATATAAAGTATACGAATAAAGCCCAAAAAAGTCCAGTGAAATGTCTTGACCTTGCCATATACTTGAATTATAATCATGAAAGTATATGTGTAATGGTTTTGTAACATTTGCTTACGGAAAATGAGGTGGATTATGAGTCAGAAAACACAATGGCTTTCCTCTTATGGCAAGTACATCGGTGCAGGAATCGTGATATGTGCACTTTTCATTGTAAGTGGCATTTCACTGGCACAGAAAATTGCAAATGGTAAAGATACAACTGGAGTTATGATGACGGTTGCGGACATTGCGAAGGAAAAGGAAGCATTTCACGGCGAAGTGTTTGTGAATGTGGGGATTTCTTATGAGGATATGTCAAACCGTAATTTTCAATCTGACCAGTTAGCACAGCTTGATGAGGTAGAACAACAGATTGATGATATCCTTGCAAGCAGGCGGAAGAACAAGCAGGAAGAGGCAGCAAAAAAGGCATTGACAGCTGTACACAATACGATTCCTGTGGAAATTGGAGAGTATGATCCAAACAAAGTTGTTGCAGTTGTGCCGGCGGGAAATACATCTGTTACAGATCCGACTGTGCCTGCGACAGGTCCGGTTGTTCCAGCGCCGAGACCGACAGCTCCGGAAAGTACCATTGCAGATCCAAATGGAAAGTATGAATACTTAGGAGAATTTTTGCTCACAGCATATTGCCCATGTCCGATTTGTTGTGGTAAGTGGAGTAATATGGTCAATCCTGTTACAGCAAGTGGTAATCCTGCTGTTGCGGGTTGGTCGATTGCGGCACCGCCAAGATTTGCGTTTGGAACCAAGATTATGATTGACGGACATATCTATTCGGTGGAAGACCGTGGTAGTGCGATTCAGGGAAATCATTTCGATGTCTATCATAACACGCACGAAGAGGCTTTAAAGTTTAATATGCGAACAACCTCTGCATATTTGGTTGTTGAGTAAGGAATAACATATCAAAAGGAGATAAATCATGGAACTTGTTTACAAAAGTACGAGAAATGCACAGGAAACTGCAACTGCATCAATGGCAATCCTTAAGGGACTTGCCAATGAAGGTGGATTATTTGTTCCGGATGAGATTCCGGCCTTTGACCAGAGCTTAGAAGCTTTGGCACAGATGGACTACCGTGAAGTTGCTTATCAGGTAATGAAATTGATGCTTACAGATTTTACAGAGGAAGAGTTGCGTCATTGCATCAATAGTGCTTATGATGATAAGTTTGATACGAAGGAGATTGCCCCACTTGTAAAGAAGGCTGGCGCGTACTATTTGGAATTATTCCATGGTTCAACGATTGCATTTAAGGATATGGCATTGTCAATTCTTCCATATCTGCTTACAACAGCAGCAAAGAAGAATCAGGTTGAAAATGAAATCGTGATTTTGACAGCAACTTCCGGAGATACAGGAAAAGCTGCATTGGCTGGTTTTGCAGATGTTCCGGGAACAAAAATTATTGTATTTTACCCAAAGAATGGTGTTAGCCCAATTCAGGAAAAGCAGATGGTAACACAAAAGGGAGACAACACCTGTGTCATCGGTATTACAGGTAATTTTGATGACGCCCAGACAGGAGTAAAGAAGATGTTCTCTGATACAGAACTGAACGCATATCTTGCAACAAAGGGATATCAGTTCTCTTCTGCAAACTCTATCAATATTGGTCGTTTGGTGCCACAGATGGTATATTATGTTTATGCATATACCAGATTGGTAAAAAATGGAGATATCAAGGTTGGTGATCCAATCAATGTGGTAGTCCCAACCGGTAACTTTGGAAATATTCTTGCAGCATTTTATGCAAAGCAGATGGGACTTCCAATCAACAAATTCATTTGTGCTTCCAATGAGAACAAGGTATTGTATGATTTCTTCTCAACAGGAAACTATAATCGTAATCGTGAATTTATCCTGACAACGTCACCGTCTATGGATATTTTGATTTCCAGCAATTTGGAGAGATTGATTTATCGTATTGCCGGAAATGATGCAGACAAGAATCGTGCGTTGATGGCTGCTCTTACAGGTGAGGGTGAGTACACAATCACGGAAGATATGAAGAAACAGCTTGCTGATTTCTATGGTGGTTTTGCCACAGAAGAAGAAACTGCAGCTTGCATCAAACGTGTATATGAAAGTGATCAGTATATCATGGATACACATACAGCTGTTGCAGCTTCTGTGTATGCAAAGTATGTCGAAGATACAAAGGACACAACACCAACCGTAATTGCCAGTACAGCAAGTCCATACAAGTTTACAAGAAGTGTTATGAATGCGATTGATGCTTCTTACGATGCACAGTCTGATTTTGAACTGGTAGATGAGTTGAACCGTTTGTCAAACGTGAAGGTTCCACAGGCAATCGAGGATATTCGTACTGCACCGGTTCGACATGATATTGTATGTGACAAGGAAGATATGCTCAAGGAAGTTAAGAAATTCCTGAAGATTGATTAATTAGATAGGGAAGCAGTTCGTTTGTACCATCCTGCCGTTAAAGAAAACTAGGACACAAGCCGCAGGTGTTGTGTACATTTGCGGCTTTTTATATAGAAAAAGGAGTTTTATATGTATACATTGAAAACAAATGCCAGCTTTGACAGTGCCCATTTCCTGGCCGGCTATGAGGGAAAATGTTCGAATATTCATGGACATCAATGGATGATTGAGGTTGAAGTTGGAAGTGCATCCTTGGAAGAGAGTGGAAATACCCGTGGTATGATTGTAGATTTTTCAAAATTAAAAGAGGATTTAAAAGCAATCGCCGAGGATTTGGATCATTGTTTGATTGTGGAAAAAAACAGTCTCAGACAAAAGACGATGGAAGCTTTGCTCGAAGAGGGCTTCCGGGTAGTGGAAGTAGCGTTTCGACCAACCGCAGAGAATTTTGCCAAGTATATTTATGAAAAGATGAAAGCAAAAAAATATACGGTATTAAAAGCGATTGTGTATGAGACACCGACGAATTGTGCTGCATATATGGAGTAGAGGATGGGAATGTTTCGAGTTGTAGAGAAATTTGTAAGTATCAATGGAGAAGGCAGTTGTGCCGGGAAGCTGGCTTGCTTTATTCGGTTTGCCGGTTGCAATTTGGATTGTAGTTATTGCGATACCAGATGGGCCAATGAGCAGGGCGCCGATTATGAAACTATGAGTATGGAGCAGATACAGACTTATATAGCAAAGCAAAATGTTGATTGTGTCACCATTACCGGTGGCGAACCAATGCTGCAGCCGGATATCCGCACACTTTTGTATAAACTGTCAGAAAATCCGACGTTGCGTGTGGAAGTCGAAACAAATGGAAGCGTCGGAATTGACGAATATGAAAACCGACCGGATAATCTGTGTTTCACGTTGGATTACAAGCTCCCCGGTAGTGGGATGGAAGAGAACATGCGCACAGAAAACTATTCATTTTTGAAAAAGCAGGATGCTGTGAAGTTTGTGGTTTGTCATCGACAGGATCTGGAACGTGCAAAGGACATTATCCGGACCTATCGGCTTACAAAGCAGTGTCAGGTGTTTTTGAGTAGCGCATTTGAAGAGATAACACCTGCGGAAATTGTGGAGTATATGATACAGGAAAATTTGAAGGATCTGCGCATCCAGCTACAGATGCACAAATATATTTGGGATCCAAATAAAAAAGGAGTCTAATATGGCAATAGATAAAGAAGCAATCAAAGAACATGTAAAGGGAATTCTGGTTGCTCTGGGTGATGATCCGGAGAGGGAAGGTCTCAAGGATACACCGGAGCGTGTGGCGCGGATGTATGAGGAAGTCTTCGAGGGAATGAATTATACCAATGACGAAATTGCGGCTATGTTCGATAAATCCTTTGAACGTCCCGGTACAAAGTGTTCCGATATGGTATTTGTGAAGGATATCGAGGTGTTTAGTTACTGCGAACATCACCTTGCTTTGATGTATGATATGCATGTCTCTGTGGCATATATTCCGAGAAATCGTGTGTTAGGACTTAGCAAGATTGCCAGAATTGCGGACATGGTAGCAAAACGGTTACAGTTGCAGGAACGAATCGGAACAGATATTGCAGATGTGATGAAAAAGGTTACACAATCACCGGATGTAGCGGTTATTATTGAGGCAAGTCACAGTTGTATGACAGCGAGGGGAATCCGAAACGCAAGTGCGAAAACGATTACCACAACCTTTACCGGTGCCTTTGAAGAGGATGAACGGTTACAGCAGCGTTTGATGTTATTACAGAAAAATTAGTTAGAAGGGAGCAACAGGGTATGCAGCATAAAAAGAATAAAGAGGCAGCAGTGGTTGTTTTTAGTGGTGGACAGGACAGTACGACATGTTTGTTGTATGCAAAAAAGAAGTATAAGACGGTATATGCGATTTCTTTTGATTATAATCAGCGTCACGTTGCAGAATTGGACGCAGCTAAGGATATATGTGAGAAATTAGAAGTGGAACATGTGATATTGGATATGTCCTTACTCAATCAGCTTGCACCAAATTCATTGACAAGAAGTGATATGAAGGTGGATGAGGATGCACCGGAAAGTGGGACTCCAAACACATTTGTGGATGGAAGAAATATGGTGTTTTTGACGTTTGCAGCAATCTATGCGAAGCAAAAGGAGATTACAGATATCATCACAGGTGTATCGCAGAGTGATTTTTCTGGATATCCGGATTGCCGGGATGAATTTATCAAATCATTGAACGTGTCTTTGAATCTTGCCATGGATTATGAATTTGATCTTATTACACCATTGATGTGGCTTGATAAAGAAGAAACCTGGGAGCTTGCAGATGAGTTAGGCGGATTTGATTTGGTTCGGGATATGACACTGACATGTTACAATGGTATCAAAGGCGACGGGTGTGGCAATTGTCCGGCTTGTAAGCTGCGAAAGAAAGGTCTTGAACAATACCTGGCAAGAAGAGTAAAATAGCAATCAAACGTATCGTGTCTGAAAGGAGTAGGTAGTATGAAAAAACTTCTTTTTATCATGAATCCAAAAGCGGGGAGAGGTGCAATCCGCAACGAAATATTTGACATCATAGTGTTGTTTTCTCAGGCTGGCTATGAGGTGACGGTTTATCCGACTACCGGCCCGGACGATGCTCAGCGGAAGGTTCGTGAGGATGGAGCGGGATATGATATGCTGGTTTGTGCGGGTGGAGACGGAACATTGGATAACACGGTATCCGGGTATATGCAGTTGAATCAGGCACAGATACCGCTTGGCTATATTCCGATTGGAACCACCAATGATTTTGGACGCAGCCTGCGGATATCGCGTAAACCATTGGAAGCGGCATATCAGATTGTCAATGGGAAGGAAAGCAAAATTGATGTTGGAAAGCTTGGAGACAGGTCGTTTATCTATATTGCAGCCTTCGGAATATTTACAGAGGTAAGCTATAATACAAATCAGAATTTGAAAAAAGCTTTGGGACATTCCGCTTATGTAATAGAAGGTATTCGGAATCTGGTGGGTTACAAAGGATATGAAATTACTGCGAGCTTTGATGAGAAGGTAATTAGTGGAACCTATATTTATGGTATGGTTACGAATACCTTGTCAGTCGGAGGTTTTAAATTGCGAGGCGCAAAACATGTTATATTGGATGACGGAAAGTTTGATTGTTTGTTCATTAAGATGCCGACAAGTCCGGAAGAACTGCAACAAATTTTGTCCGGAATTGTGCAAAATGATATTGAAGGCAATGATATGTTCTTCGAGTGTAAAGCCTCAAAAGTTGTCATTCACAGTCAGGAAGAAATATCCTGGACGGTAGACGGAGAATATGGAGGAACCTACAAAGATATTGAGATTCAAAACGTGAAACAGGCATTGACCATTCTTCTTGAGGATATCCCGACAGATGAGATGGCTTATCAGGGAGAACGTAAAGTAGAACCTATATGGGAATATGATGTGGATAATGAAGACACCACCGGATGGGATTAATCCTATTTGGTGGTGTCTTTACAATGTCCAAAAAAAGGAATATAATACAAGTACTTGTGTGGATATATACACATTATGAAAGGGGAACGAAATGGGTAAATACTTTGGTACAGACGGATTTCGCGGAGAAGCAAATGTAAATTTGACCGTAGAGCATGCGTATAAAGTAGGAAGATATTTGGGATATTATTTTAAAAAGCAAAAGAAGGATGATGAGCGTGTTCGAATCGTAATTGGTAAGGATACCAGACGTTCCAGTTATATGTTTGAATATTCATTAGTGGCGGGACTGACTGCAAGCGGTGCAGATGTTTTTTTGATGCATGTAACTCCAACTCCGAGCGTATCCTATATTGTACGGGCAGACGAATTTGATTGCGGTATCATGATATCAGCCAGTCATAATCCATTTTACGACAACGGAATCAAGATTATTAACAGCCATGGCGCAAAAATGGATGCGGCTGTGGAAAAGGAAATAGAGGATTATATCGATGGAGTGATTCCGGAAATTCCATTTGCGACAGGAGCGGATATTGGCCGTACAACGGATTATTCAATGGGACGAAATCGATATATTGGATATTTGATGACAGTACCAACCCGTGCATTCAAGAATCTCAAGGTGGGACTTGATTGTGCAAATGGTGCAAGCTCTACCGTTGCAAAGGCAGTATTTGATGCGTTGGGAGCAAAAACCTATGTGATAAACAATGAACCGGATGGTGTAAATATTAACACCAATTGTGGTTCCACACATATCGAAGGATTACAGAAGTTTGTGGTTGAAAATCAATTGGATGCCGGTTTTGCCTATGATGGGGATGCAGACCGATGCCTGGCTGTCAACGAAAAGGGAGAATTGGTTGACGGAGATGCCATTTTGTATATTTGCGGAAAGTATCTCAAAGAAAAAGGTCATTTGAACAATGATAAGATTGTTACAACTGTTATGTCGAATCTGGGCCTGTATAAGGCTTTGGATGCAGAAGGTATCGGATACGAAAAGACGGCAGTTGGAGATAAATATGTATATGAGTGCATGATGGAAAATGGCTATATTCTCGGTGGAGAACAAAGTGGACATATCATTTTCTCGAAGAATGCAAGAACCGGAGACGGCGTACTTACTTCTTTGAAAATTATGGAAGCGATGGTGGAAGGAAAGACTACATTGTCAGAGCTTACCCGTAATCTGCAGATTTATCCACAGCTTCTTGTCAATGTGAAGGTTACAAGTAAGCAGGCTGTCATGGAGGATCCGGATGTGCTTGCTGCAGCCAAAAAGGTGGAAGAAACACTTGGAGATGATGGAAGAATCCTGCTTCGTGAGAGTGGTACAGAACCGCTGATTCGCGTAATGGTAGAGGCAAAGACAGATGAAATCTGTAAAGAACATGTTGATGCAGTGGTAAAGGTAATTCAGGACAAGGGATACGAAGTATAATTTATGAATAAAAACGTTCGAAAATTTGAGACATCGCTACTCTTTTTGCTCAAATTTGCTTTGAATTTGATATTGTTTTTCGTATTTTATGGTATGTATGGACGTACGAACTGGCAGTTGTGGAATCTGTCTCGTACGACCGGTATTACCATTGCGACCTATATCGTGATGAGCTATATGTTTGCAAATATTTATGGACGTTATGATATTGGCAAACGTAAGAATAAACCGATTATACAGTCTTTGATGCTGTCGCAGATTTTCACGGATGTAATATCTGTATTTGTGTTGTCTATCATGAATACAAATAAGATGAACAACCTGAGTTTTGAGTTTGAACAGCCTTGGTTGCTGATTCCGGTTCTGGCCATTCAGTTCGTGGTCATCTGGATTTTTGTCTGTGGCGGCAATGCGTTGTATTTCAAGATTTATGAGCCGGAAAACTGCGTGATTATTACATCGTCACAGCAGAGCCTCAATGAGATTGCCAGAGGCGTGTTGAAATACCGATTGCAGTACAAGGTCAATAAGGTTGCAGATTATAAGGACGCTAATCTAAAAAAATATATCATGGAAAATGACACAGTCTTTATCTATGATGTTCCTGTGGAGCATCGCACCGAGATTTTGGAATATTGTTATCAGAACATGAAGAATGTGTATTTCAATCCGGATATGCATGATGTGATTGAAAAAAGTGCAAAACACTTTATCCTTGATGACGTGTCGGTATACTGCAATTACTCTAAGGGACTTACTTTGGAACAGCGATTTGTCAAGAGAGCTATGGACATTGTAATCTCTGTGATTGCGTTGATATTAACTTCACCGATTATGCTTTTGACGGTGATTCTGATTCGATTGGACGATCATGGAAGTATTATTTTTAAGCAGAATCGTGCGACAAGGGATGGAAAGATCTTTGCGGTATACAAGTTCCGTACGATGAAAGAAAATGTGGAAAACTATTCTGTGGTGGATAATGATGACCGTGTAACAAGAGTTGGAAAGATTTTGAGAAAATATCGAATCGATGAGATTCCACAGTTTTTCAATGTATTAAAGGGTGACATGAGCGTGGTTGGACCGAGACCGGAGATGCTTGCCAATGTATTTAACTACACTTCCGTATTGCCCGAATTTGAATATCGTCTGCGCGTAAAAGCCGGAATTACAGGTTATGCACAGATTGCAGGAAAGTACAATACCTCACCAAAGGATAAATTGATTTTGGATTTGACCTATATTGAGGAATACAGTTTTTGGCTGGATATCAAGCTGTTATTTCAGACTTTGATTGTATTATTTAAAAAGGATAGTACGGAAGCATTTCATAAGCAGGAAGATATGATATTTGAAGAATATGAGGAATTAGATGAAAAATAAAACAGGAGAGATTCCTTTGTGTGAAAGGAATCTCTCCTGTTTTTTATAATGTATTTGCATATTCCTCGAAGATATGATCATACATAGCTGGAAGACCAACGAACTCACATCCATAGCGATATCCGCTTTCGCCGATTGGCGTTACGTACAAAATCTTTACAACAGAGAGAATGATGTCCTCGCGATTTTCAAACTCAATGGTTGCATTGAAGTAATAATCAACAGGAAGCTTGCTCAAAGACATAAATCCGATTCCGGCTCTTGAGATATCAAATACTTCGATTTCGGCGTCAAGGTTATCAATTTTGGCGCCATCCTGCTTGAACAGGTTGGATACTTCTAATTTCAATTTAATAGGCAGTCGTGTGTTTTTTCTCTTTTCGTTCATTGTGATCCTCCAAAGACATATTCGTATTTTTCACAATTATAACAAAAAAATATGGTTCTGGCTACATAAAATATAGATTATTAAAAATTACATGATTTCTTGTTGATATCCGCATTTATCTGGGTTATAATGAGCGCGACTTAAGAAAAAATAAGGAGATTTGATATGAGTAATGATAAGTATGTAAGCCCATTATCGGAACGTTATGCAAGCAAGGAGATGCAGTATATTTTTTCTCCGGATATGAAGTTTAAAACATGGAGAAAATTGTGGATTGCACTCGCTGAAACAGAACAGGAGCTTGGACTAAAGGATGCAGATGGTAATCCGCGTATCACAGATGAGCAGATTGAAGAGTTAAAAGCTCATGTGGATGATATCAATTATGAAGTGGCAAAAGAACGTGAAAAGCTGGTACGTCATGATGTTATGAGTCATGTGTACGCGTATGGTCAGCAATGTCCAAAGGCAGCAGGTATCATTCATTTGGGTGCAACAAGCTGTTACGTTGGGGACAATACAGATGTCATCGTGATGACAGAAGCATTGAAGCTTGTTCGTAAGAAATTGATTAACGTCATTGATGAATTGGCAAAGTTTGCAAAAACATACAAAGATCTTCCTACACTTGCATTTACTCATTTTCAGCCGGCGCAGCCAACAACAGTAGGAAAGAGAGCAACTCTTTGGATGCAGGAGCTTCTTTTAGATTTGGCTGATATTGACTATATGATAGGACAGCAGAAGCTTCTTGGTTCTAAGGGAACAACCGGAACACAGGCGAGTTTCCTGGAGTTGTTCAATGGAGATCATGAGACAATCAAAAAGATCGACGGAAAGATTGCGGAAAAAATGGGATTTGATGCCTGTTACCCGGTTTCCGGACAGACATACTCCCGTAAAGTAGATGCACGTGTATTGAATGTCCTTTCCGGAATCGCAATGAGTGCGCACAAGTTTTCAAATGATATCCGCCTTTTGCAGCACCTTAAGGAGATTGAGGAGCCATTTGAGAAGAATCAGATTGGTTCTTCCGCTATGGCATATAAGAGAAATCCGATGCGTAGTGAGCGTATTGCATCTCTTGCCAACTACGTGATGACCGATGCACTGAACCCGGCAATTACAGCTGCTACACAGTGGTTTGAGAGAACCTTGGATGATTCAGCCAATAAGCGTATTTCAGTGCCGGAAGCATTTTTGGCAATTGACGGTATTCTTGATTTGTACTTAAATGTTGTGGATGGATTAGTTGTATATGATAAGGTTATCTATCAGCGCTTTATGAAAGAGATTCCGTTTATGGCGACAGAGAACATCATGATGGATGCAGTAAAACGTGGTGGAAACCGTCAGGAATTGCATGAGAAGATTCGTGAGTATTCTATGATTGCCGGTGAGCAGGTGAAGAAGTACGGAAATGAAAACAACCTTGTTGATTTGATTGCGGGTGATCCGGCATTTTCAATGAGTAAGGAAGAGATTATCGCTTTGCTTGAACCAAAGAATTTTGTGGGACGTGCACCACAGCAGACAGAGGAATTTCTAAGTGAAGTGGTTGCTCCTATTTTGGAGTCAAACAAGGATATTCTGGGTGTGAAAGCGGAGATTAATGTATAATTCATGAACATAAATCTTGAATATTATAAAATTTTTTATTATGTGGCAAAAGAGCAGAGTGTGACAAAGGCAGCAAAAAAGCTGTGTCTGTCACAGCCTGCGGTAAGTCAAAGCATTCGTCAATTAGAGACTATGCTTGGGATTACCTTGTTTACAAGAACTTCAAAGGGTGTGCAGATAACGCAGGAAGGGCACACCCTTTTTTCTTATGTCAGTAAAGGCTATGAACAGATATTACTTGGTGAAAATAAGATCAAGGAGATTCTGGAGCTCGAGAGTGGGGAAATCCGAATCGGAGCTTCAGATATGACGCTTCAATTTTATCTGCTTCCGTATCTGGAGGAGTTTCACAGCTTGTATCCGGCGATTCAGATTCGGGTAACCAATGCACCGACACCAAGTACGATTGAAAGATTAAAAAGTGGGGAGATTGATTTCGGAGTTGTCAGCACACCATTTTCCATGGATAAGCAACTGCAGATGTATCCGGGCAGACAAATCCAGGATGTTTTCGTTGCCGGAGAACGTTTTTTCCATTTGAGAGGAAAGAAAATGTCTTATCAGGAATTAAAGGATTATCCGGTTATTTTATTAGAAAAACCAACCAGTACCAGAAGTTATATTGATGCTTTTTTGCAGAGCAATGAGGTAGTGCTCAAGCCTGAATTTGAGCTCGCAACAAGCTCGATTGTGACACAATTTGCGGTTCGCAATCTGGGAATCGGCTGTGTGGTCGAGGATTTTGCGAAAGATGAACTCGAAAGCGGAAAGCTGTTTTTGTTGGAATTTGAACACGAGATACCAAGACGTGAAATCTGTGTCATAGCGGATAAGACAATCCCGATGTCAAAAGCAGCACAGGCGTTGCTGCAGCTTCTAAAGAATTCTGTATTATAGCTTGATTTTCAAGTACAAGTGTGCTAAATTGAAAAAATGGGATATCTTTGGTTAAAGATAGAGAGGAAACCGCCGATATCCATGAAGAAAAAACTATAAGGAGAAAAAACTATGAGGGGAAGGAAATCGATTTTAAAACAAACCCGTAAGAAAACTGTGGCATTGCTTTGTGCTTGCGCACTGTCTCTTGGTTCACTTGTGGGCGCAATTGGTTCGCAGCGTACGAAGGTACGGGCAAGTGAGATGAATTATCAGACAATTCTGGGCGATGCAGTGAATTTTGGTGTGGTGGCATCTACATTTACGCAGACCAACCATATGCAGACGAATTATGCTGTCAAAAAATTCGTGAATACTTCCGGTATAAACTGCGACCCGGATCTGATTAACGGAGCGACGATTCCGTTTATTGCTGCAGAGGTAGAAGGACATGCCCGGTTTGGTACAAGTACTTATCTGCCTGCGGGTTCGGTAACATTTTTGTATGATACGGCTACTGCAGATGCGAACATTACCGTAGATGAAGCACAGATTACATTGGATATTGATAAAACATCACGAACAAAAGAGCAGATTGAGGCACAGATTGATGGTATGTTGAGTCATGTGAAGACCCAGTCACAGACGATGGCTGCACAGCCTGCAGATATTTCCGTAGCAGACGGTGATGTTGCGGATATCAACGGATATACGATTGATGCTTCTGCGATTGATAAGAGCGTTGTCTATATCGATATTCCTGCCGGTTCCAAAATCGAACAGGTTATTCAGATGCAGGGTCTGGTACTCAAAAAGAAGAAAGATCAGTTAGTTGTCTTCAATATGAAAGGCAGCAATGTATTGGTTAAACAGTCTAGGGTTGTAATTACGGATGAAGCGGATAAGGAGATATCCACGGTTGGTGATACCGGCAAGGGTTCCCAACAGAATCAGGATTTGATGAATTATATTATCAAGAATATTGTATGGAATATGCCGAATGCTACGAGTGTGGAATTGAATGCAGTAGCGGGTATGTGTTTGGCAACTGCAGATAATGCAAGTGTAACAATCAGTGGAACCAGTACCGGTTGGGTGGTATCCAGTGGTTTGTCACAGAACGTGAACTGTGAGTGGCATTTCCCTTATGTATTGAGTAGCTATGTGAGACCAAGTGTGACACCGACACCGAGTGCAACGCCAAGTGCGACACCGAGTGCAACGCCAAGTGCGACACCGAGTGCAACGCCAAGTGCGACACCGAGCGCAACACCGAGCGCAACGCCAAGTGCGACACCGAGCGCAACGCCAAGTGCGACACCGAGCGCAACGCCAAGTGCGACACCGAGTGCAACGCCAAGTGCGACACCGAGTACAGCACCAAGTACAACACCGAGTGCGACGCCAAGTGCGACACCGAGTGCGACGCCAAGTGCGACACCGAGTGCAGCGCCAAGCACAACACCAAGTACAGCACCAAGTGCAACGCCAAGTACAGCGCCAACACCAAGTACAGCACCAAGTACAGCGCCAAGTACAACACCAAGTACAGCGCCAAGCACAACACCAAGTACAGCACCGAGTACAACACCAAGTACAGCACCGAGTACAACACCAAGTGAAGCACCAAGTACAACACCAAGTGAAGCACCAAGTACAACACCGAGTGAAGCACCAAGTACAACACCGAGTGAAGTACCAAGCACAACACCGAGTGAAGTACCAAGTACAACACCGACGGAAACAACAGAAGAAGATACTGTAGCGGAAGGAAAGCTTGAAATTACAATTAAAGATAAGAATACCGGAAAGCCGATTCCAAATGCGAAGGTGGAAGTGGTTGATAGTGAAACCGGAGAGGTGGTAATTAAGACTACAACCGATTCATCCGGTAAGGTGCCGGAGAGAGTTGTCCCGGTTGGAAATTATACGATTACAGTCACAGATGTTCCGGATGGTTATACTCCACCGGATGATCAGGATACTTTGGTAGAAGAGAATAAGACAACAAAGGAAGTCTTGGTCGTTGAGCAGGATAGTGATTCAGATGAACCTGACGATGAAGAGGAAACCGAGGGAACAGAGGAAACAGAAGTAACGACTCCGACTCCTACATCTACACCGCAGACCTCGACAGGAACAACAACTACACAGATTAAGACAGGCGATTCCATCAACTTGACATTATGGATTTCATTGATGGTAATTGCAGCTGCCGGTATCGTGGGAATGTTGATTTTCAAAAAAGATGAAGAATAAAATATTCTTTTGAAAGAATTGCGAAACAGGAATACTACATGCGTAGCATTCCTGTTTTTTTTGCACAAACAAAACATAAGTGAAAATTATAACAATTATAAAATATATTGATTTTACTTATGAAAACAAGTAATATATAATCAATAAACGGATGAAAATTTCATCAAATTTTTTGTGTATGAAATGGAGGTTACACAGCGTATGGTACAGGCAATAGTGGGCGCCAACTGGGGCGACGAAGGAAAAGGAAAGATTACAGATATGCTTGCTCAGAAGGCGGACGTGATAGTACGTTTTCAGGGAGGAGCAAATGCGGGACATACAATTGTAAATAATTATGGTAAGTTTGCATTACATACATTGCCATCTGGTGTGTTTTATGATCACACAACCAGCATTATCGGCAATGGTGTGGCACTGAATATTCCTGTTTTATTCAACGAGATTCAATCCATTGTAGATAAGGGTGTGCCGACACCGAAGATTTTGGTTTCTGACCGTGCACAGATGGTAATGCCTTACCATATTTTGTTTGATGAATATGAGGAAGAACGTTTGGCCGGTAAATCATTTGGCTCGACCAAATCCGGAATTGCACCATTTTATTCAGATAAATATGCGAAAATAGGTTTTCAGGTAAGCGAATTGTTTGATGATGAAGAGAGCCTGAAAGATAAGATCAGCCGCGTGATTGCAACCAAGAATGTATTACTTGAGCATCTGTATAAGAAGCCTTTGCTCCATGTCGATGATGTATATAATACCATGATGGAATACAAGGAGATGATAACTCCATATGTATGTGATGTATCCGCATATCTTTATGATGCGATAAAAGCGGGAAAAACAATCCTTCTTGAGGGACAGCTTGGTTCTATGAAGGACCCGGATCATGGTATTTATCCGATGGTTACTTCATCTTCGACCTTGGCTGCTTATGGTGCAATTGGAGCAGGTATTCCACCGTATGAAATCAAGAAGATTGTAACAGTATGTAAGGCGTATTCTTCTGCGGTAGGAGCCGGAGAATTTGTCAGCGAAATATTTGGCGATGAGGCCGATGAGCTTCGTCGTCGTGGTGGTGATGGAGGAGAGTACGGTGCTACCACAGGGCGACCAAGACGTATGGGATGGTTTGATTGTGTTGCATCAAAATATGGATGCCGGATTCAGGGTACAACCGATGTTGCGTTTACAGTGCTGGATGTACTTGGATATCTGGATGAGATTCCTGTATGTGTGGGTTATGAGATTGATGGAGAAGTGACAACAGACTTCCCAACAACTGCAAAATTAAAAAAGGCAAAGCCGGTATATGAGATATTACCGGGTTGGAAGCAGGATATTAGAGGAATCAAGAATTATGACGACCTTCCTGAAAATTGTAGAAAGTATATTGAGTTTATTGAAGCGCAGATTGGATTCCCTATCACAATGGTTTCCAATGGCCCAAGTCGCGATGATATTATTTTTCGTGGATTTGAAGCATAAATGTTAGGAAAACATTGACACTGCGGAGCGAAACGGATATGATATTTGTAGTGCTATTAGAGGTTGAGTAGGTGCAATATGAGAAAATTTGACACAAGAACACAATATTTTCGTTATGAGGTCTTACGTGAAGTTGCACAGATGGCATGGAATGATAGTCTGTTAGAGGGAGTGCTTGATATTCCGCAGAAGATTATTCCCGGGAAAAAGCCAACGATGCGTTGCTGTGTATATAAGGAACGTGCGATTGTCAATGAACAGGTTAAGATGGCGATGGGTGGTGATGCAGAGAATCCTAATGTCATTGAGGTAATGGAGATTGCCTGTGACGAATGTCCGGTTGGTGGATATGAAGTGGGACAGCATTGTCGTGGGTGTTTGGCACACCGTTGCGCCGATGCGTGTAAATTTGGTGCAATCACGATTGACGAGCATCAAAAAGCACATATTGACAAATCAAAATGTAAGGAATGTGGAGCTTGTGCGAAGGCGTGCCCTTACAGTGCAATTTCTGATTTCAAACGTCCATGCCAGCAGGCTTGTAAAGTGGGCGCGATTACAATGAATGAGGATCAGGAAGCGAAAATCGACAATGATAAATGTATTGCATGTGGAGCTTGTGTCTATCAATGTCCTTTTGGTGCTATCAATGAAAAGTCGTATATTCTTCAAGTGATTCGTATGCTCAAAGAGAAAAAAGAAACGAATCACAAGGTATATGCAGCAGTAGCTCCTGCAATCGCAGGACAGTTTATATATGCAAAACGAGGTCAGGTTATTCAGGGAATAAAACAGCTTGGCTTTGACGAGGTTGTGGAGGTCGCATTAGGTGCGGATATGACAACCATGGAAGAAGCGGCAGAGCTTAGAGAAAAGGGGATTTTGACAAGTTCCTGCTGTCCGGCATTTGTCGCTTATGTTGAGAAGACATTTCCGGATATGTTGCCATATGTATCTCATACCCTGTCGCCAATGGCTATGATAGGAAAGCATATTAAACAGTTAGATCCAAGTGCTCAGGTTGTGTTTATTGGACCATGTACAGCAAAGAAGATGGAGATACAGAAAGAAACGGTTGCTCCATTTATTGATAGTGCATTGACATTTGAGGAATTGCAGGCATTGCTTGATAGCAAAGAAATTGATATCATGCAATTGGAAGAAACTGATTTAGAGGATGCATCTTACTTCGGACGTATCTTTGCCCGCTCCGGTGGTTTGACCGATGCAGTAAAGCAAGGCATGAAGGAACAGGGTGCAGAGGATTTCGAACTCAATCCGGTAGTTTGCGATGGCATTGAAGATTGTAAGCTTGCATTGCTAAAACTTAGAAAGAATATGTTGGAAGGTAATTTTGTAGAAGGTATGGCATGCCAGGGTGGTTGTGTCAATGGAAATGGTAATCTGACACATATGGCAAAGAGTCGTATGGATGTGGAACGTCATGGTAAGGAAGCAGCTGACAAGACCATTTCGGGAGCAATTTCGGATTTTACTATATAATAAGGGGGCTTTTGCATGGATACAATTCAGGAAAGCTATGATCAGTTTAGTTTGAATTTTCGAATAGAAGACAATGTGACAGTTGACCAGATTGAAATGGAACAGTTTAACATGCTTTTTCATGGGAACCAGTCAACCTGTCAGCAGGCGATTGTGGATGGTGTAAGAGTATTGTCTTACAATATTCCTGCAACGCTTCCTTTGTCTCAATTTTTAAAGAAACAGTTGTATAAAGGAGAATTTTTGGCAATTTTGAGCAATATTCTGAGCCAGCTTCTGTATTTTGAAGATCGGAAAATGCCGATAAAAAAAGTACTCCTGAGTACAAAATATATGTATATTGAACTGTCAAATCTCCATGTGCAATTGATTTATATGCCGGTGGACAAGGATTTTGCGGATTCGAATGTATGTGAATTTATTCAGAAATTCATCTCAAAGATTCGATTTGCAGATATGCAATGTGTAAATTGTGTAGACCAGATTCTGCATTACCTCGACAGTCGGATGATGTTTTCTCTGCGTGAGTTTTTTACATTCATTATTGAATTGCAAAAAGAGGATATCCTGAAGGATGATCTTGAGGAAGATAATGGTGAAACTTCTGTGCTTCAACAGATGAACTATAAGAATATCACACCGTATCTGGTTCGAACCAAGACAAACGCTCTGATCCCGATTGAAAAGAGCGAATTTCTTGTTGGTAAAGCCTCTGAGTGTGATTATCAGATACAGGACAATCGAAAGATTAGTCGCAGGCATTGTGTACTACATATCAGTAACGGAGAATGCTATATTCGTGATGAGGAAAGCACGAATCATACATATGTCAATGGAAAGATGATTCAGCCGGGATATGACATTATGCTTAAGAATGATGATTATATTCGTTTGGCAGATGAAGAATTCAAATACTGGGTAAGATAAGGAATACCGCAGAGCTTATGCTCTGCGGTATTTTCTATTTGAGATAATTGCGCATGATTCGCAGCGCATCTTTTTCAAGCCGGCTAACCTGAGCTTGTGAAATCGTGATTTCTTCTGCAACTTCTGTTTGTGTTTTTCCTTCAAAAAATCGAAGACGAATGATATTTAGTTCTCTGTGGTCCAATTTTTTCATGGCTTCTTCCACTGCCAGGGTTTCCACCCAACGCTCTTCTTTGTTTTTCTTATCCTTTACCTGATCCATAAGATATAGGATATCTTGTCCCTCCTGATAAATCGGTTCGTATAAAGACATAGGGGTAGATATGGCATCAAGGGCTGCAACAATTTGTTCTTTGGAAATATCGATTTCTTTGGAAATCTCCTCGATGGTTGGTTCTTTGTCATTGCGTTTTGTCAATTGATCCCTTGCGTAGATGGCTTTGTAGGCAATGTCTCGAAGAGAACGTGAAACACGAATGGTATTGTTGTCGCGCAGATATCTTCGGACTTCACCGATAATCATTGGAACTGCATAGGTGGAAAACTTGACATCGAGACTTTGATCAAAGTTATCAAGCGCTTTGATGAGACCGATACATCCTACCTGAAATAGGTCATCTGCACTTTCCGCATTGCTGTTAGAAAACCTCTGAATAATACTTAATACGAGTCTCAAATTGCCCTGTATAAATTCTTCACGGGCTGAGCTGTCTCCTTTGTTCATTCGTTCAAATAATGCTTTTTTTTCTTCTTCGGATAGTAATGGAAGCTTGCTGGTGTTTACTCCGCAAAGCATAACCTTGTTTGTGGCCATGGTTTTCTTCCTCCATATAATCATTTTTATCTTCGTATAGGTTGTGATAAAGGTCGATATAAAAAGGATTCTCCATCTGTGGTAAAACTATGCATAAATCATTGAAAAGATACTAAGACTATGGTACAATGCTAGCGATTTTAGGAGGAAGAAAGTTATGCAGATTACAAGAGAAGATGTAAGAAATGTTGCGATTATCGCACACGTAGATCACGGAAAAACAACCCTTGTGGATGAATTGCTGAAACAAAGCGGAGTATTTCGTGAAAATCAGGAAGTTGCAGAACGTGTCATGGACTCCAATGATATCGAACGTGAACGAGGAATCACCATATTGTCAAAGAATACGGCGGTAACCTACGGAACAACCAAAATCAATATCATCGACACTCCGGGACATGCGGATTTTGGTGGAGAAGTAGAGCGCGTGCTTAAGATGGTAAACGGTGTTATTTTGGTGGTAGACGCATTTGAAGGTGCGATGCCACAGACAAAGTTTGTATTGAAGAAGGCATTGGAATTAGATCTCAATGTAATCGTATGTATCAATAAAATTGACCGTCCGGAGGCCAGACCGGAGGAAGTGGAAGAGGAAGTGTTAGAGCTTCTTTTGGAGCTTGATGCAAATGAAAAACAGTTGGATTGTCCGTTTGTATACGCGTCAGCAAAAGCGGGTGTGGCAAGCCTGAGTCTTGATGAACAGGGAACGGATATGAAGCCTTTGTTTGAGACAATTTTGAAATACATTCCGGCACCGACCGGAGACCCGGAAGCCGGTACACAGGTTTTGATTTCTACCATTGATTACAATGAGTATGTGGGAAGAATCGGTGTAGGTAAAATTGATAACGGAAGTTTGAAACTGAATCAGGAAGCTGTGATTGTAAATGCACATGAGCCGGATAAGAAAGTAAAGGTAAAAATTGGAAAGCTCTATGAGTTTGAGGGACTCAATAAGGTGGAGGTTTCTGAGGCACAGGTTGGAAGCATTGTAGCAATTTCGGGTATCGCAGATATTCATATTGGAGATACCATATGCGCACCGGAAGACCCACAGCCGATTGCGTTCCAGAAGATTTCAGAGCCGACGATTGCGATGCATTTTATGGTCAATGATTCTCCGCTTGCAGGCAAGGAAGGAAAGTTTGTTACCTCCAGACATATCCGTGACAGATTGTTCCGCGAGCTCAATACGGATGTATCTCTTCGTGTGGAGGAAACAGAGACGACAGAGAGCTTTAAGGTGTCCGGTCGTGGAGAGTTGCATTTGTCAGTATTGATTGAAAATATGCGCCGGGAGGGCTACGAATTCGCGGTAAGTAAAGCAGAGGTTATCTACAAAGAGGATGAAGCAGGAAGAAAGCTGGAGCCATTTGAAATTGCGGTGATTGATGTACCGGATGATTATGCAGGTACAGTGATTAATATGCTCAATATCCGAAAGGGAGAATTGCAGGGTATGGCACCAACCGGAAATGGAACAACCCGTTTGGAATTTTCGATTCCATCCAGAGGATTGATTGGATTTCGAGGCGATTTCATGACTGCAACCAAGGGAAATGGTATCATCAATACGATATTTGATGGATATGAACCATACAAGGGAGATATGTCATACCGTAGCCAGGGCTCTTTGATTGCTTATGAATCCGGAGAAAGTATCACATATGGTTTGTTTAATGCGCAGGAACGTGGTACACTGTTTATAGGGCCGGGTGAACCTGTATACGGTGGTATGGTAGTAGGACAGTGTGGTAAATCCGAGGATATCGAGGTAAATGTCTGCAAGAAGAAACAGCTGACAAATACACGTGCGTCCGGTAGTGATGAAGCATTGAAACTGACACCACCTAAGATTTTGTCATTGGAGCAGGCTCTTGATTTCATTGACACGGATGAGTTGTTGGAGATTACACCGAAGTCTATTCGTATTCGTAAGAAGATTTTGGATCCGACACAGCGTATGCGTGCAAAGCGTGCAATGAACAGTAAATAACATTTTTTTCAAAAAGGGGGTGTTTCGAATGAGTCTTATGTATTGGCTGATTTTGGCGGCAATCTTAATTGTTGCAGAAATCATCTCCATGGGACTTACGACAATCTGGTTTGCGGGAGGCGCGTTGCTTGCCGGTCTTGCATCTTATCTGGGTGCCCATTGGGTGTTGCAGATTTTGCTTTTTGCAGGTGCGTCCCTGTTGATGTTTTTCTTCACCAGACCGGTGGTTGCAAAGCATTTGATTAAGGATGTGGAAAAAACAAATGCGGATGCCTTAGTCGGTAAGGTGGGTGTTGTTGAGGAGACCATTGACAATCTGCAGGGAAGCGGTGTTGTTAAAATCAACGGGATGCAGTGGACTGCAAGAACGGTGGATGACACGGTTATTGAAAATGGACAGAGAGTTGTAGTAGAAGAAATCAGTGGAGTGAAGCTGATGGTGAAAAAGGAGGAAAAGTAAATGACAGCAGGACAGATGGGGTGTAAAAAACACATTGTACGGGAGCAGTACGGAAACGCACAGAAAGACAGAAAGGATTTGTTTTGGTAATGAGTGAGAAACAAAAGAAACCTGTCATGACACAGGAGGAAAACGATCGGATGATGAACCGGCTGATGCTGGCGTTCATCATAGCAG
>JBJENA010000068.1:0-10426 GCA_051879955.1 Wujia sp. | reverse complement strand
GAGCACTCGGCTGTTAACCGAGTTGTTGTAGGTTCGAGCCCTACTCGGGGAGCTTTATGGCCCCATGGTCAAGCGGTTAAGACATCGCCCTTTCACGGCGGTAACACGGGTTCGATTCCCGTTGGGGTCACTTTGGAAGGATTCTCGATGAGAGGGTCCTTTTCTAGAATAAAAAGGTATGCCGATGTGGCTCAATTTACTAAGAACAACGAACGAAGTGAGTTGGTCGCAGGCAGAGCAGCTGATTACAAATCAGCTGTAAGAAATTAATTTGCCGATGTGGCTCAATTGGCAGAGCAGCTGATTTGTAATCAGCAGGTTATCGGTTCGAGTCCGATCATCGGCTTTCATCTAAAGATGAATGTGGATATCAAGGTATATCGACAATAAGGACGTTTAGCTCAGTTGGTTAGAGCAATCGGCTCATAACCGATCGGTCCCGGGTTCGAGTCCCTGAACGTCCATTTTAAGGCCCGGTGGCTCAGCTGGTTAGAGCGCCGCCCTGTCACGGCGGAGGTCGAGGGTTCGAACCCCTTCCGGGTCGCTATCTACCACATTTTGAAATGATGTGGTTTGTAAGCGAAAAGCTTATATAATTTATACCATTTTGGTGGTAGGTCATGCCGGCGTGGCGGAACTGGCAGACGCACAGGACTTAAAATCCTGCGGGACTAATCTCCCGTACCGGTTCGATTCCGGTCGCCGGCATATCGCTTAAAAGCTCAACTTGACGTATGTTAGGGTTGAGCTTTTTTATTTTATAATGATAATGAAAGGAAACGGGAGTATTATGAGTATAACAATCAATATTTATTATTCAGGCAAAAATGGTGCTGCCAGAAAATTTGCGCAGGAGATGACAGAAAATGGAATTGTGGATGCAATTCGTAACGAAGAGGGAAATCAGATGTATCAATATTTTTTCCCAATGGAGGATTCGGAGACGGTACTCCTGATTGATCGATGGGAAAATCAGGAGGCGATTGACCGTCATCATGCAACAAAGATGATGCAGACGATTATCGAACTTCGAGAAAAATATGATTTACATATGAAGGTGGAAAGATTTCTTTCAGAGGAAGGTCAGATTCCGAAACAGGACAGAGAATTTATACGGGAATAACAACGAATGAAGGTGAACATGATGGAAAATGATAAAGAATTTCTGGGTACACAACCTGTAAAGAAATTACTTTTCAGGCTGGCGATTCCAACGGTGGCGGCGCAGCTGATTAATATGCTATACAATATTGTGGACCGTATCTATATTGGACATATGCCGGGCGATGGTGCATATGCACTGACAGGTGTGGGCGTATGTATGCCCTTGATTATGGTGGTATCCGCTTTTGCTGCCTTAGTAAGCTCAGGTGGAGCACCAAGAGCATCGATTGAAATGGGAAAAAAAGATCAGGAAATGGCAGAGAAGATACTTGGAAATTGTTTTTGCCTTCTGGCGCTGATATCAATTTCATTGACCGTGATACTTTTACTATTCAATCGTGAACTGTTGTTGGCATTTGGTGCGAGTGAAAATACGATTTTCTATGCATCTTCCTATATGAACATTTATGCTTATGGAACCATATTTGTACAGATGACATTGGGGATGAATATGTTCATCACTGCACAAGGATTTGCGAAAACGGGCATGATAACTGTGTTGATAGGAGCGATATGTAATATTGTATTGGATCCTATTTTGATCTATGCAATGGATATGGGAGTGCAAGGGGCTGCGCTGGCAACTGTGTTATCACAGGCGGTTTCTTGTATTTTCTGTGTAAGTTTCCTGTGCGGAAAAAAGACACAGTTGAAGCTAAAATGGTGCAATATCAGATTGCAGGGAAAGATTGTTTTGCCATGTGTGTTGTTGGGACTTGCTACGTTTATCATGCAGGCAAGCGAGAGTGTGATAGCAGTCTGCTTCAATTCTTCTTTGCTGAAATATGGTGGAGACGTTGCGGTTGGTGCTATGACAATCTGTACAAGTATTATGCAGTTTGCGATGCTTCCGATGCAGGGAATCGGTCAGGGAGCACAGCCGATATCCAGTTATAATTATGGTGCAAAAAATGTTGAAAGAGTAAAGGAAACTTTCGTATTGTTATGTAAGGTTTGTGTGATTTATTCCCTTGTGGTGTATATAGCAGTCATGTTATTTCCGCGTGTATTCGCCGGAATCTTTTCCAATGATACAGTACTTTTAGATTATGCAAAAACGGTAATACGGATTTATTGTGGTTCGATGTTTATATTTGGAATACAGATATCCTGCCAGCTGACATTTGTGTCGATTGGGTATGCGGCATGCTCGATTATTGTAGCGATTGTTCGTAAATTTGTATTATTGATTCCGTTGATCTATGTGGTTCCGCATTTTGTCACAAATCAGGCGTATGGTGTGTATCTTGCCGAGCCGATTGCGGATTTTCTGGCAGTACTCTTTACCGCAGGATTGTTTTATTCACAATTTCGAAAGGCCTTGAAAAAATTGCAATCGAGTTAATTGAAAGAAGAGTATGGTTTTGTTCTATGGATTGACTCTCCCCTAAGTGGAGAGTGTAAAATGTTGCTATCGCTATGAAAATTGCGAAATTACAATTGGAGATTATGTAAAAGGAGAGAGAACATGGGAATGCATATGCAAAAAGATACAATTTTGATTCAGGGATTAAGACAGAATAATCTCAAGAATATTTCGTTGGAGGTTCCGAAGCATAAGATTGTTGTTTTTACAGGTGTATCCGGCTCCGGTAAATCCAGCATCGTATTTGATACGATTGCAGCAGAGAGCCAGAGACAGATGAATGAAACCTATACAGCCTGGGTGCGGGGAAGATTACCGAAATACGAAAAACCGAAGGTGGATGTGATTGACCGTTTGAATCCTTCTGTGGTAATTGACCAAAGTCGATTAGGGGGAAATGCAAGATCAACGGTGGGCACAATCAGTGATATGTATGCGTCCCTGCGCTTGCTGTTTTCAAGAATCGGAAGTCCACAGGTAGGACCGGCATCCTATTTTTCTTTTAACAATCCGAATGGTATGTGCAGGTGCTGCGCAGGAATCGGTAAGGTTATGGATTTGGATATTGAAAAGTTAATCATCAAGGAAAATAGTTATGAAGAAGGTATGTTTAACCTGCCGGCTTTTGGTCCCGGAAAGTATTATTGGAGGGTATATCGAAGACCGGATTTGTTTGATGTGACAAAAAAATGGAACGATCTCCCTGAGAGAGAGCAAAATATATTGCTGTATGGAAGTGAGACAAAGGATGGACCAAGATTAGACAAAAAGCTTGAGGGTGTATATAACCAGTTCAAAAGACTTTGTTTGATGAAGGGGCTTGAAGAACAGACTGACAATACGTTGAAAAAGATTGCACAGTTTATGTATGAGCAAACCTGTCCGGAGTGTAACGGAGCAAGACTTAATCCACAGGCACTGTCTTGTAAGATTCACGGATATTCGATTGTAGATATGTGTGAGATGGAATTTGACAGACTGCGAGAGGTGTTGGCAGAAATAAAGGATGAAAGAGCGCAGACGATTGTTGCTTCCTTGATTGCATCTTTGGATCGAATGATCGACATCGGTCTGCCATATCTCAGCATGAATCGAGAATCCTCGACATTGTCCGGTGGAGAAGCGCAAAGATTGAAATTGGTGCGTTATATGGGTTCATCCTTGACCGGAATGATCTATATTTTTGATGAGCCAAGTACCGGTATGCATCCAAGAGATGTGCATCGTATGTCAAGATTGCTGAAAAGTCTTCGTGATAAAGGAAATACTGTACTGGTTGTTGAGCATGATAAAGATATCATTCGAATTGCGGATGAGGTTGTGGATGTTGGACCACTGGCAGGAAAAAATGGTGGACAGATTTTGTTTCAGGGAAGCTACGAGGCATTGTTGGTGAGCAATACTTTAACGGGAAATGCCATGAAGGAAGTGATAGAAGTAAAGAAGAATCCAAGAACTCCGATTGGCTACTTACCGGTTCGAAATGCGAAATTGCACAACCTAAAAAATGTGGATGTGGATATTCCCCTTGGTGTGTTGACCGTTGTGACAGGGGTTGCAGGTTCCGGAAAATCTTCTTTGATCCGCGAAGTGTTTGCAAAACAGTATGCCGACCAGGTTGTTTTGGTAGACCAAAGTGCGATTACGGCTACCGGACGGTCCACAGCTTGCACATATCTGGGGTTTTTTGATGATATCCGAAAAGCGTTTGCAAAGAAAAATGGAGTGGATGCGGCCTTGTTTTCATTTAACAGTAAGGGGGCTTGTCCGTGCTGTAAAGGTCGTGGCGCGATTACAACGGAGCTTGTATTTATGGAGCCGGTTACCACTGTCTGTGAAGCGTGTGGTGGAAAACGATATAGCGAAGAAGCACTTCAATATCGATATAATGGCAAGAATATTATTGAGGTTTTAGATATGAGTGTAGAAGAAGCTGCAGAATTTTTTGTAGCGCAACCAAAGATTCGAAAGCATTTGGAGGCCCTGCTTGAGACAGGCTTGCCATATCTTTCCTTGGGACAACCGCTATCGACCTTGAGTGGTGGAGAACGTCAACGGGTGAAGCTTGCCAAGGAACTTCGCAATGAAGGAAATGTATATGTGCTCGATGAACCGACAACCGGATTGCATGCATCAGATATCAAGAGTATTATGCGACTGCTTGACAGTTTGATTGAACGAGGGAATACCGTTGTTGTAATTGAGCATAATGTGGATGTTATGAAGATGGCAGATTATATCATTGATATTGGACCGGACGGAGGAAGTGCAGGTGGACAGGTCGTATTTACCGGAACGCCGCAGGAGATGATAGAAACGAGCGATTCTGTTACTGCAAAATACTTGAGAAAGTAGTAAAATAGAAAAAATATTTTATGACGAAAATGAATTGTGGATAGAATTGCAGGATGATGAAATGAAAAAGAAAGTGACATATATATCTGTCTGTTGCATGACAAGCTTGTTGTTTGTATTGTGTGGCATATGGTTCGAAAAAGCAAACAAAGAGGTAATTGTTGCACAGGCAACGATTACCTATATAGGCGATATCATGATGCATGACGTGCAATTGCAAGCTTGCTACCGTGTTCAAGATGATAGCTTTGATCTTTCAGGTAGTTTCAAATACATTCAGGAAGAAACTGCAAAGGGAGATTATACAATTGGAAACCTGGAGACGACACTGGCAGACAGGAATCAGGGGATAAGCGATACTGTATATGGCTATGGAGCCTATCCATTTTTTCATTCGCCAAAGGAACTTGCAAGTGCTATAAAAGAGATTGGTGTCGATTTTGTACAAACGTGCAATAACCATTCTTTGGACAGTCGACAAGAAGGACTTCGACAGACCTTGGATGCTTTGGATGAAGCAGGACTTATGCATACAGGAACCTTTCGAACAAAACAGGAAGAACAGCAAGATTGTATCATCGAAGTAAAGGGAATTCGATTTGGAATCGTGGCATATACGTATGGAACAAACGGAATCAAAACGCATGAGGAAGAACCATATAGCATTCATACACTCGAGGATTATCGGGAAGATAAAATAGATGAGATGTGTGAAAGAGTGAGAGAGCTTACGAAACAGGATGTAGATGTGGTATGTGCATTGATTCATTTTGGAACGGAGTATAAAGAACAACCGGACCACAATCAAAAGAAAATAGCAGATGCATTGATAAAAAGCGGAGCGGATGTAGTACTCGGGGGACATCCTCATGTAGTGCAACCCCTGCAACAGCGAACTGTTAGAGATGACAAAGGAAAGAAGCATACAGGATATGTGATATACGCTGTGGGGAATTTTTTGGCAGCACAGGGAAATGATGGAAGTAACCGGGATTTGGGAGAAATACTGCATATGAATTTTGTAAAAAAGAAAAAGGGAACGAAAGAGTATGTTGATTTAGAGAGTATAGAAGTTTCCCCAACTTATGTATATCAAAATGTTGAAGAGATTGGCGTTGTGCCGGTTTTGAAAGTAAAAGAGATGCCGCAAGGTTATCCATTTCTTTCTGCATATGATATGGAAAGAATAAAATATGGGGCAAAACATGTGATTGAGGTATTTACATCTATGTCCCATTATGAGTATAATCAATGTGGTTTATCCTACCGGATAGATTTACGTTGAGGGTAGTGTGAATGGAGGAAGAACATGGATAACAATAATCATGGTATTACGCAGGCATTATTAGATGCAATCGCGCAATACAAAAATGGAAATCAGGGAGCATTTTCCGTAATATATGCGGAAAGTGAGAAATACCTGTATACCTGTGCGAATAAACTTCTTCAAGGATTTGCAAACCAACAGGGTGCAGTCATTGATGTACTGTGTGAGGTTTACAAGGAAATCAGTGTGGAGATTTCCCATCTCTTTGCACCAGAGAAGTTTTTGATTTGGGCAGGAAATAAGGTGTTGTGCAAGAGCTACCGAATCTTGCAGCAGGTAAAGGGAATAAACTGGAACAAAGAGCGAATAACAAAGGAGAATTTTGAAGGGGATGAAGATTTCATCTCAGACGTGATTGCCAATGATGTACAAAGACAAAAGGCAATGAAAAATTTCCTTGATACTGCATTAACGGATGAACAGAAATTATGTGTTGCTGCTTTTTATTATAACGAGCAGCCTGTTTCTACGATTGCGCAAAATTTTGGTGTCGATGAAAAGCAGATTCGTGCGACTTTGAAATCTGCAAGAAAGAAATTGAAGGAATTTGCTGTTTCGCTTGGATGCAATGAGTATACGCAATTTGTGGATGCAGCTCCATGGTTATTGTATTTCTTTTTAGACGATGTGTATGTTTGTGTAGTTCCGCAACCGGTGCATAATTCCGTCGCGGGGGTGGTTGCATCGTTGCGTACCGGAAACAGACCACAGATGCCGACTATGCCAAAACCAATTCAAAAGCCGGTGCAGCAGCAGGAAGACAATTTGGAATCACAGGAACCGCAGGCGATGACGGAAATCCTTACCTCCTTAGAGGATGGTCCGGGAACAACGGAGATTCTTGCATCATCGCAGGACCCGGCTTCCATGACAGAGGAGTTAAAGATTCCGCAACCTCAAATGCAGGTGGCCAAAGAAAAGGTACAGGGTGGATTTTTCTCAGGTTTGGGAGGCAAGATTGCAGTTGCGGTTATCTGTCTTGCCATTATAGGTGGTACAGTTGGCGCAGTTGTTCATTTTTCAAAGAAAGATAAGACACCGACAGCAGGCACTGCGACCGCAGGAGATGCGACCCAGGTGGGAGAGCAGACTGCAGATGGACAGGCCTCAGAGCAAGCAGGGGAAAATGCACTTTCGATTACGCCGATTCGTACCGGAATTTCTGATTATGTGTCAGAAGAAACCTACGAAGTGGTCGATACACCAAGTGTTCCTACCTATGAGGTTGCCGATGACTTTAGTAATGTCATAAATAGGGAGGACTATATTTATTACTTTGAAAATTACCCTAAGATTAAAGAAAAAATAAAGAAAAACGGATTCGTTGTGACACAGGGATATAACGAGGAGTTTTTCTCCCTTTACGAAAACAACCGATATGAATATAGACCGAATTTTGTCACAACGGATTCGTTGCTACATACCTATCACCTGTATTTCCAGTATTTGATGAAGCAGGCGGAAAGAACAACGTTTACAAATGACCTTGCTGTGATTAGTCAGAAGATGGTGGAAGCATCGAAACAACAGTATGAAGCGTTAGCGGGAACGACTTGGGAAAGTGCCGCAAAACGAAATCTGGCATATTTCAGCGTAGGGCAGCAGTTGATTACACCGGGTAGTGTGATTGATCCATTGGTTAGCGATGTGGCAAATGAGGAGCTTGCCTTAATTGCAGGAACCTCAGGTATCGGGGTTTCACCGGTGATGGCGATGGATAATCCGGTTGATAATCCGGAGGAGTTACTCAAGGAAGACTATACACAGTATATTGTTCGTGGTTATTATACAGAGGATGAAGCTTTGTCAAATTATTTCCGTGCCATGATGTGGTATGGAAGAATCAGCTTCCGTGTAGACAATGAGGAAGAGACAAAGAGTGCGATTTTGATGGCCAAGGCTATGAAGGAAAGCGAGGCGATGACAGCATGGAGCCGAATCTATGATGTCACAAGCTTCTTTGTTGGAAATAGTGATGATCCGGGTATCTATGATTATTATCCTGTTTTGCAGGCGGTATACGGAGATATGAATGTTTCCGATATGGCGAATGCGCAGGAACAATGGAACCGTGTATATACAGAGCTTCGTAAGATGGAACCGCCAAAGATCAATTCGGTACCGGTTTATGAGTGGCAGTCAGATGAAGAAAAGGATGCAAGTATCACAGGATTCCGTTTTATGGGACAGCGCGCAACCTTTGATGCACAGGTGTTCCAGAATCTCATTTATGACAGTGTAAAGTCAAACCCTGAGGGTGAAAATCGTATGCTGCCAAGTGCATTGGACGTTCCTGCTGTACTTGGTTCAAAAGAGGCAAAGAATATTCTTCAGAAGAAGGGTGCATTTGATTATGCAGGCTATGAAGAGAACTTTAAGGCAATGAAAGAAAGTGTAAAGGGAACCGAAGATCAGATATGGGATTCTACCCTTTACAATAGCTGGATGAATATGCTTCGTCCATTGACGGTTGAAAAGGGAGAAGGCTACCCGATGTTCATGCAGAATCAGGCATGGACGCGTAAGCAGCTCAATACCTTCCTGGGAAGCTATGCAGAGCTTAAGCATGATTCTGTGCTTTATGCAAAGCAGGTTTATGCTGAGATGGGTGGCGGAGAACCGGATGTCAAGGATGACCGTGGATACGTGGAGCCGGAACCGCAGCTTTATGCAAGCTTTATCCGTCTTGCAAAGATGACGAGAGAAGGCTTAAAGGGTTACGGGATGCTTAGCGAACAGGATGAACAAAATCTCTTGCATCTTGAACAGCTTGCACAGCAGCTTCTCACTATTTCGAACAAGGAGCTTAGAAATGAAGGATTGACCGATGAGGAATACGATTTGATTCGTACTTATGGTGGACAGTTAGAGCATTTTTGGAATGAGGCACTTCGTGATCAGGCAGATGAAAATGGTTATCTGAGTGTGAAGGAGCATCCGGCAGCAATCGTCACAGATATTGTAACGGATCCAAATGGTTCCGTATTGGAAATCGGTACGGGTGCCATCGACACGATTTACGTCATTGTGAATGTAGAGGGAAGCTTGCGGATTGCAAGTGGATGTGTATATTCGTATTATGAATTCTCACAACCGATGAATCAAAGATTAACCGACCAGGAGTGGAGATACATGCTTGGTGTTGATACACCTGTGAATCCGGATGGAACACCAAACTATGATTATGAACGAACAGATGTGGAGCAACCGGCATGGATAAAAATGTTCAAACCAGACGTACAATAAGACTTGTTCTGGGATTGGTTGTTCTTGGGCTTATCGTTTTATGCATATGGATTAGCAAGAGTGATAAATCCAAAGAATTACAATATGATATGGACGGTGATGGAGTGCAGGAAACTTTTCGGATGGAAAAGAAAGGATTGAAGGTTCTGCGCTCTGACACCGAGATTTGGTCTAGCAAGGAAGAATGGAAAGTAGAAGATTTCCTGATTGGTGACATCAACCGTGATAACCAGCCGGAATTGTTGGTGCTTGTATGGAAAGAAGGAAGCTTTGGAGATTTTCGCCCATTTTGGATAGAAGGAGAAGATGATGAATGGACGCAGCATATCTTCATCTATCATTGGAGTGAAAAAGATAATAGAATCAAAGCCATCTGGATGTCATCCAAGCTGATTCCACAAGTCAAAGAGTGGGATTTGACAGATGAGGGATGTATAGAGATTCTGACCGATCAGGATGAAGAGACGCTCTGGGGATGGAGAACCTGGGGATTAGAAAGATATAAATGATACATTAGGAGAAAAAGACATCATGGAAAAGATAAAGGCATTTTTAAAACGTAAAGATATTGAAATTTCAGCAAAAAGATATGGTGTGGACGCACTTGGTGCTATGGCACAGGGCTTGTTTTGCACATTGTTAATCGGTACCATTTTGAATACACTTGGAACGCAGTTTCATATTGGATTTTTGACTAAGGTTTTGGTGACAGTCAATGATATTCCATATACAGTTGGAGGACTTGCAAGTGCAATGTGTGGTCCTGCGATGGCAGTTGCGATTGCTTATGCTCTGCATGCAAAACCGTTGGTTTTGTTTTCGATGATTGCGGTTGGATTTGCGAGCAACGCGCTTGGCGGAGCCGGAGGTCCGCTTTCTGTATTGATTATTGCAGTGATTGCAACGGAAATTGGTAAGATGGTTGCAGGAGAGACAAAGGTTGATATTTTGGTGACACCAATTGTCAC